>CAZSOG010000018.1:0-14533 GCA_964607555.1 uncultured Pirellulaceae bacterium
CGGGTTGATGCGGACAATAATCTGCTGTTGGTCTACGGTGCCGTGCCTGGTCCCAATGGCGGATTTTTGATTATTCGGGAAACAAACAAGTTAGGATGAAATCAGCTCGCTGCGGCCCTGTCGTGGCGGGCTGTTTTTGTGATGGGCCGGTGACTTATGACCACATTGCCTGTTTTCGATCGCGCGGGCGCCGAGGTGGGTTCAATTGAGATTGATCCCGCTCAGTTCGCGCCGCGCATTAACAAGCAATTGCTGCATGACGTGGTGGTGATGTATCAGGCGAATCAGCGCCAGGGCTCCGCGAAGACGAAATCGCGGGGCGAAGTGAATGGTTCTACCCACAAGCTATACCGCCAGAAGGGGACTGGGAACGCGCGTGCCGGAGCGCGGCGAACGAACGTGCGCCGCGGCGGTGGCAATGCGTTTCCCAAGCGGCCCCGCGACTACTCGTATCGGCTGCCACGCAAGGCCGTGCGGGCCGCCACGCGGATGGCGATCGCTTCCAAGATCCTGGATAGCCAGGTCGTGGTTGTGGATGAACTGTCCTTCGAGACACCGGCTACTGGCGAAATGGCGAACGTGCTGGACGCGCTGGGACTCGGCGGCTACAGCACGCTCGTGACCACCGCCGATTATGATTTGAATGTTTACAAGAGTGCTCGAAATATCGATCGCGTGACGGTCTCCCATGTGGCGGAACTGAATGCTTTGAGTGTTCTTAAGCCGCGCCGGATGTTGCTGACGCGTGCCGCGGTGGAGTCACTGAAGCAGCGTGTCCAGTCGGGTGCGAGCGACGCGGTTGGCGGTCTGTCCGAGGGGGCGTGAGCAGTTGCGGGATGTGCTGGACCGCGCGGCGGGTACTTGATTCATTGAGACAGGGTTGATTCTCATGGCGAAGGCGACATTGACAAAAACGGCAGCTGCCCGACCGCGTTTGATGCTGAAGCCGCATCAGATTATTCGTCGGCCCCTGGTTACGGAAAAGGGGATGCATCGTGCGACGCGAAACAATCAGTATTCGTTCGAGGTCAATCCGTTGGCGACGAAGGATGATATACGTGCCGCCGTTGAGGCGTTGTTTGACGTCAAGGTGACCAAGGTGCGAACGCAGAACCGCAGTGGCAAGCCGCGGCGGTATCGTTTCAAGATGGGGCGAACGCGGAACTGGAAGAAGGCAATTATTACGCTCGATCCCGAGCATCGGATTGATTTCTTCTAATCGTTGATTGATCGGGTTTGGCCGGGGCACGGGGATCGCGAACCGAGCGTGGGCTGCCACAACGAGAATATAAAGAGTGTGAGTCATGGGGATACGACAGTATAAGCCAACATCGCCGGGTCGGCGTGGCGCGACGGTCAGCGACTTTGCGGAACTGACGCCGGACGCCAAGCCGGAGAAGAAGCTGATGCGCCCTGCGCGCAAGACGGGCGGGCGCAATAACCAGGGGAAGATTACGGTCCGCCACCGTGGGGGTGGGCACAAGCGGATGTATCGGGTCATCGATTTTCGCCGCGCGAAGGACGGGGTGCCGGCACGTGTCGCGTCGGTTCAGTACGACCCGAACCGTAGCGCGCGGATCGCTTTGCTTTATTACCATGATGGTGCGAAGTCATATATTCTGGCGCCGGACGGACTGGCGGCGGGAATGACGGTCGAGAGTGGCGCGGACGCGGCGCCGACGGTCGGTAACTGCTTACCGTTGAGTCGGGTCCCGCTGGGGACGGCGATTCACAATGTGGAGTTGTTACCGGGGCGCGGCGGGTGCATGTGTCGCAGTGCGGGAACGCATGCCGTGCTCGTGGCACGGGAGGCGGATTGGGCCCAGATTACATTGCCCAGTGGCGAGATTCGCCGAGTTCCGTCGCGCTGTCGCGCGACGATTGGCAAGGTGGGTAACTCGGACCATATGGCGATTCGTCTAGGCAAGGCCGGTCGCAAGCGTTGGATGGGGCGTCGGCCGCACGTTCGAGGAACGGCCATGAACCCGGTCGATCACCCGCATGGCGGTGGTGAAGGACGCACCAAGGGCGGACGACATCCTGTCAGTCCGACGGGAAAACCGGCCAAGGGTGGATCGACTCGACAGCGGCGTAAACCATCCAACGCGGCAATTGTTCGGCGTCGCCGCTCGCGGCGATATGGCCAGTTGCGATTGAAATGAGCTCGCGATTGATAAGGGTCTGTTATGGGTAGGTCGTTAAAAAAAGGACCTTACGTTGACTACAAGGTGTACCGCAAGGTCCAGCAGCAGCTGGAGGCGGGCACGAAGGAACCGATCAAGACATGGGCACGTGCCTGTGCGATCGTGCCGGAGTTTGTTGGGATTACGTTCCTGGTGCATAACGGCAAACAGCATATGAAAGTGTTCGTGACCGAGGACATGGTGGGGCACCGACTGGGTGAGTTCGCGCCGACGCGAATTTTCCGCGGCCACGGCGGCAAGGGTAAACGATAGGCAGACGAGGAAATTGGATCATGGCTTTTCGAGCTTCCCATCGATTCGCTCGCATTAGTGCACGCAAGGTTCGCCCGTTGGCGGACATGGTGCGCGGCCAGTATGCGGACGAAGCGTTGGCCATCCTGCAATACCAGCCGCAACGTGGCGCACGGCTGCTGGAAAAAGTCATTCGAAGTGCGCTCGGAAATGCTCAGGATCCCGATCAGAACCCCGGTCGCACGGTCAGAGTGGATCAGCTGATCGTTACGGAAGCGCGCGTTGACGGTGGCCCGATGTTCAAGCGTATTCGGCCCCGTGCACGCGGCATGGCGTATTTGATCCGCAAGCGGTTTTCGCATATTCACGTGGCCTTGCAAGACATTAGCGAGTTGTAACCCATGGGTCAGAAAGTACATCCGATCGGTTTTCGCACCGGTGTGGTGCTCGGCTGGAAAAGCCGCTGGTACGCATCCAAGCGCGAGTTCGCGGGTCTATTGCTCGAAGATCAGAAGATTCGTCATTTCATCAAGAAGCATCCGAAGCGTTCGCAATACCGCAATGCCGGGATCGACAAGATTGAGATTGAGCGTACGCGTGACGAAGTCAAGGTGGTATTGCACGTCGCCCGGCCCGGGTTGATTATCGGCAAGAAGGGTCAGGAAATCGAATTCCTGCAAGAGGAGCTGCAGAATCAAATCGGTCGACGCGTTAACTTGAAAATTCAAGAAATCAATCGGCCCGAGCTCCATGCCCAGTTGGTTGCCGAGGATATTTCGCAACAGCTGTCGAAGCGGGCCAGTTTTCGGCGGACGATGAAACGGGCCATGGAGCAGACGATGGACGCCGGGGCCAAGGGGATCAAGATCCAATTGGCCGGCCGGTTGGGAGGCGCCGAAATGGCGCGCCGTGAGAAGCAAATTTCTGGATCGATTCCCCTGAGTACGCTGCGTGCCGACATTGACTACGGGTTCACCGAAGCGAAGACGGCGCAGGGCCACATTGGGGTTCAAGTGTGGATTAATCGAGGACTGATCGAAGGAGACGCATCCGATGGCGTTGATGCCGAAGCGAGTAAAACATCGAAAAAGCCAAAGAGGGCGTATAAAAGGTAATGCCACTCGCGGCAATAAGGTGGTCTTCGGCGATTTCGGCCTGCAGTCCATGGAAGGCGGCTGGATCAAAGCACAGACCATCGAGGCTGGGCGTATTGCCGCACAGCAATATGTGCGCGGTGAGGGACGGTTGTACGTGCGGATCTTTCCGCATCGCTCGATTACCTCCACGCCCCTGGAAACACGCATGGGCAAGGGGAAGGGTGAGCCGGAGCACTGGGTCGCCACCGTGCGGCCTGGGACCGTGCTGTATGAACTGGGCGGCGTGACCGAGGAGCAGGCGAAGGTCTGTTTCGCACGGCTGGCCCACAAGATGCCCATGCGCGTGCGGCTCGTACGACGCAACCCGGTATGATGGCCCGACCAAGAACGCCCGATTTAGCCGGTCAGCTCGTGGAAACACCGCGACTTGACGGGGAGAAATCAAAATATGAAAGCCAATGAACTACGTGAAATGAGCGACGAACAGTTGCAGCTGACGCTCGGCGAAACGCTGGAAAACCTGTTCCGGTTGCGCATCCAGGCGCAGACCGAACGGTTGGATGCGCCGAGTGAGTTGCGTCGGCATCGTCGTTTGGTCGCCCGAATTTTGACCTTGCAGCGGGAGCGTGCCCTGGCCACCGACGCCGGCACCCAGCCCGTCGTGAATCAAGTGAGTTAGTGCACCATGCCCAAAAAAGTCGCGGTTGGGGTAGTGACGAGTGACAAGATGGCGAAGACCCGCCGAGTGGAAATTCCGCGGTTGGTCAAGCATCGCATGTACGGCAAGTATATCCGCCGCAAGACGGTTTGCTATGTACATGACGAGGACGAGCAGGCGGGAATCGGCGACACGGTCGAGATTATCGAGTCGCGACCGCGGTCGAAAACGAAACGTTGGGACCTGATCCGGGTCGTCGAAAAGAGTCAAGCCGTTGATGTTGCGGCGTTGCGTGCGGCGGCCAAACAAGAAGCCGCGAATCAGGGCGAAGGGTGATTCGAGATGATCCAGCAAGAAACACGATTGGCGGTCGCGGACAACACCGGTGCCAAGGAAGTCATGTGCATCAAGGTGCTTGGCGGATCGCGCCGCCGCTTCGCCGGGATCGGCGATATCATTGTCTGTAGTGTCAAAAGTGTGATTCCCGGCAGTGATATCAAGAAGAAGGCGATTGTGCGGGCCGTGATTGTTCGTTGTAAACAGCCGACCCGCCGCTCGGACGGCAGCTACATTCGGTTCGACAGCAACGCCGTGGTAATTATCGATGCCGATGGCAACCCACGCGGTACCCGAATCTTCGGTGCCGTGGCCCGCGAGTTGCGTGAACGGCGATTCATGAAAATCGTGAGCCTGGCCAGTGAGGTGGTGTGATGCATATTCGAGCGAATGATACCGTCGTGGTGATCACCGGCGACGACCGGGGCGAGCATGGCAAGGTGCTCAAGGTCGACCACCAGGCCGGCAAGGTCATCGTCGAGCATGTGAATCGAGTCTACAAACATGTGCGGCGCAGCCAGCGCAACCCGCAGGGCGGGC
The DNA here is from genome assembly GCA_964607555.1 of uncultured Pirellulaceae bacterium. Lineage (GTDB taxonomy): Bacteria > Planctomycetota > Planctomycetia > Pirellulales > Pirellulaceae > JAJSAJ01. The sequence goes on from CAZSOG010000018.1 coordinate 5,067, forward strand.
GTCTGTCGAAAGAAATGCCGGTTCCCGTCTCGAATGTCATGCTGATGTGCACGAAATGCAGTCAGCCGACGCGGGTTGGCTATCGGTACACGGACGACGGCAGCAAGCACCGCTTCTGCAAGAAGTGCGGCGCGTCGCTTGGCGAAATCGCGCCGTCACGAACGAAGAAAACAACACAGTAGGAATTCGACGGCGCGCCGTTTGGTTCGCACTGCCAGAACTCGGGTGACATGATGATTCCGCGATTGCTAGAAAAATACGAACAAGAGATTCTGCCCGCCTTGGCCGAAAAACTCGGTCGCAAGAATCGGTTGGCGCTGCCGAAACTCGAAAAAATCGTCGTTAACATGGGGGTCGGGTCGGCCATCCAAGAGAAGAAACACTTGGAAATGGCGGTCCAGGCGTTGACCGAAATTACCGGTCAAAAACCGATTATCACGCAGTCCCGCAAGGCGATCGCCGGGTTCCGACTCCGCGAAGGGATGTCGATCGGCTGCAAGGTGACGTTGCGCGGGATACGCATGTATGAATTCCTCGATCGCGTGATCGCGCTGGCGCTGCCGCGCGTGCGTGACTTTCGCGGGATTAGTCCAACCGCGTTCGATGGACACGGAAACTATAGCCTTGGATTGACCGAACAACTTGTGTTTCCGGAACTGAACCCGGATCGGTATACGGTCACGCAGGGAATGAATATCACGTTGGTGACAACCACCGACAGCAACGACGAGGCGCTCGAGTTGCTGACCGGATTGGGCATGCCGTTCCAGCGTCAAGAGGCCGCGTGACGGCCGCTTGCAACGTATCGCGTACTGGAGCGATTTTTAACCTTTGAGACAAAACAGGTAGTACACGTGGCCAGCAAATCAAAGATTGCCAAGGCAGGACGAACTCCCAAGTTTTCCTCGCGTCTGGAGCGGCGTTGCCAGCTCTGTGGACGCCCTCGCGCGGTATACCGGAAGTTTGGAATCTGTCGTATTTGCTTTCGAAAACTGGCAGACCAGGGCTTGGTTCCTGGTGTCCGGAAGGCTAGTTGGTAAAGGGACCCTATACATTATGATGACCGACCCGATCGCCGATATGTTAACTCGTATTCGCAACGCGGTACGTGTCGAGCGGCCCCATGTCGAGATGCCCGTATCCAAAGTCAAGCGTGGTTTGGCCGATGTGCTGAAACGCGAAGGCTACATATGGGATTGGCGAGAGGTGGAGGACAAGCCGACGAACCAATTGCGGATCGAGCTGAAATACGGTCCAAATGGTGAACGCGTGATTCAACGGATCCAGCGCGTGAGCAAACCGGGCTGCCGTGTGTACAGCAAGGCGCGTGAGTTGCGGCCTATTCTCAATGGGCTCGGAATCTCCGTGTTGAGTACCAGCCGAGGCGTGCTGAGCGACCGCGAGGCGCGGCAGCGCAACCTGGGTGGCGAAGTGCTGTGTAAAATTTGGTAAGGCGTGTGCGACCGCCGGCTGATTGTGGCTTCGTACCGTGACAAAGAGATTGTGAGCTATGTCCCGCATCGGAAAACAACCCGTGAACGTAGTCGATGGCGTGCGTGTGTCAATCGACGGACGCCTCGTCAGTATCGAGGGACCCAAAGGCAAATTGCAGTATACGCATCGGCCTGAGGTCGAGGTGCGTTTTGATGAGGCCGCCAAACAACTTGTGGTGACCTGCCCAACCACCGAACGGCAAGCCCGCGCGTTTCACGGCTTGACCCGCGCGCTGCTGCAGAACATGGTGATCGGCGTCACCGCCGGCTTCGAAAAACGACTCGAAATCGTCGGCGTCGGCTATCTTGCCTCGGTCCAGGGCGACACGTTGCAGCTGCGCGTTGGCTTTGCCAACGAAGTGCACAAGAAGATCCCCGCCGGGCTGGACGTCACCTGCCCCGACCAGACGCACGTCGTGGTCCGCGGATGCGACAAGCAGCAGGTAGGCGAATTCACCGCCGAAGTTCGCGCGGTGCGCAAGCCGGAACCATATAAGGGTAAGGGAATTCGCTATCAGGGCGAACATGTGAAGATCAAACCGGGTAAGGCGGCCACCTAGTCCGTGGCGCGCCGGTCCGGAAGAAACCAAGGTTGTTGATCGATCGGTGCTGATGTGCCGTATCTCGATCGGCCGCCTGAGGATCAGACAGAGCGGAACCGTGAACAAACAAAAGGCTATTGCGAAACAGAAACAGCGGCGCCGATATCGGGTGCGCAAGCGCGTGCCCGGCACGGCCGAGCGGCCGCGGATGTGTATCTACCGTAGCCATAAACACATGGCGTGCCAGTTGATCGATGACGTGTCCGGCCGAACGCTTGTGTCGGCAAGCACGCGTGATAAGCAACTGCGTGACAGCGTGAACTATGGCGGCAATTGCGACGCGGCCAGGCAAGTCGGCCAGGAAGTGGCGCGGCGCGCCATGGAAGCCGGCATTCAAGCCGCGAAATTCGACCGTGGTGCGTGCAAGTACCAGGGCCGGGTTGCCGCGCTGGCCGACGCGGCGCGCGAAGCGGGTTTGAAGTTCTGAACAAGGGACACGGATCGCGATGCGCGGTCCGTGATTATCGAACGACTGAGTAGCTATATCGGGAGTTTGCCGAACCGTGGCGACAGAATCAAATCGAGGCGAATACATCGACAAAGTCGTGAAGATCAAGCGGTGTGCCGCGGTGGTCAAGGGTGGCCGCCGATTTAGCTTTGCCGCCATGGTCGTCGTGGGGGACGGCAAGGGACGTGTCGGCTGGGGCTATGGGAAAGCGAACGAAGTCCCTCCAAGCGTCGAGAAGGCACAGAAGCAGGCGACGCACGAAATGCAGGATGTGCCGATCATCGAAGGAAGCATTCCCCATACCGTCAAGGGCCGGTTCGGTGCCGCACGCGTTATCCTGGTACCCGCCGGCGCGGGTACCGGAATCATCGCCGGCCAGGCCGTGCGCGCAGTTTGTGAAGCTGCCGGTATCACGAATATTCTGACCAAGAGTTTTGGCAGCAATAACCCAGTCACACTGGTTAAAGCGACCATGGATGCCCTGGCCCAATTGCGGACCGCCCAGGAGATCGAGCGGTTGCGAGGAGTATCACTGCAATGAACCTGGAAGACATCCACCGCGGTATTAAGCGGTTCAAAAAACGGCGCCGCATCGGCCGCGGACTTGGCTCCGGCTGGGGCAAGACCGCCGGGCGCGGCCACAAAGGACAAAAGTCGCGCGCAGGTTGGTCCATCCATCCGGTGTTTCAAGGTGGCGCCATGCCGTTGGTCCGCCGCGTTCCCAAACGTGGTTTTCATAACCCGTTCGCGCCATCCGTCGCGGTCGTTAATCTCCGTGATCTGGAACGGACCTTCCAGCCCGGTGACGAAATCACCCCGGAAATGCTGCAAGCCAAGTCGCTCGTCCCGTCGCGCTGGGACCTTGTGAAGATCCTCGGCGATGGTGAGCTGACCAAAAAGTTGACCGTCCAAGCACATCGATTCAGTAATTCCGCACGCACGAAAATCGAGCAGGCGGGTGGACAAGTTGTCGTGCTGCCCGGAAAAACGCCCGTGGCAGTCAAACAAAAACAGAAACGCCAAGCGGCAGCCGCGGAAAGCGAATAATCGTCCAATCGCAGTCGCTCGGGCTTTTTTTTCGCGGCGCACGACCAGCAGGGATGGATCGGCACCATGTTGGAAAAACTACGAATTATTTTTACGATCCCGGAGCTGCGTAAGAAGATATTTCTTACGCTCATGTTGCTCGGTATCTACCGGATCGGGTACTGGATCACCTTGCCCATGGTCGATCAGGCCAAGTTGCAAACGGTCGGTCAACCCGCCGGCAATCTCGGCAACGTGATTAACCAGGTCGCGATGTTCAGCGCCAGCAATCTGACCAAGGCGACCATCTTCGGTCTGGGGATCATGCCCTACATTTCTGCGTCGATTATTTTCCAGCTGCTCGGTAGCGTCTGGAAGCCGATCGAAGAGCTGAAAAAGGAGGGCGAAACGGGGCAGAAGAAAATTAACGAATACACGCGCTACATGACGGTCATTCTGTGCCTGATCCAAAGCTGGGTGTATGTCAAGGTTTACTTGCTGAGGACCACGGCCGACGGCGGCGGCATGATCGCCGATGCGTTCCTGAACGCCAACGGTCAGCTCGGGTTCGGCTGGCAGGTAACGGCCATTCTGACGATGACCTGCGGCACCGTCTTTCTGATGTGGATCGGCGAACAGATCGACGAGTTCGGTATCGGTAACGGCATCAGCTTGCTGATCATGGCCGGTATCGTGGCACGCATGCCGGGTGCGTTGTGGGACCTGTTGGCGAATCAAGCTCAATTCAAGTTGGCCGGGATTGGCTCGGGCACGATCGGAGTTGAGTCGCTGATTATTCTCGCGACATTGTTCGTGGCGGTCGTTTTTGGCGTGGTGTTTATTGAATTGGGCCAGCGGCGCATACCGACCCAGAGTGCCAAGCATGTGCGCGGCCGACGCGTCTACGGTGGTGCCCGCCAGTTCCTGCCGCTGAAAGTGAATCAGGGCGGCGTGATGCCGATCATCTTCGCCAGTAGCCTCTTGATGTTACCCGCCATGTTGCTCAATGCGGCCGTCGGTTGGACGTTCATGGGCGAAGGCTGGGTGCAGTTCTTTGGCCGCGTGGCACCGATTTTTTCACGCGGTACGTCCTTTCTGTATAACTTGCTGTACGTCGTGCTGATCTACTTCTTCTGTTATTTCTGGACGGCAATCACGTTCAATCCGAAGGAAATGTCGGATAACCTGAAGGATTACGGCACGTTCATCCCGGGATATCGGCCCGGAAAACGGACGGCCGACTATCTCGAAAAAGTCATGGTCCGGATTACTTATGTCGGCTCCGGCTTCCTGGCAGTTGTCGCGATCGTGCCGACCATCATCTCAAGCTCGCTGGGCGTTAGTTTCGCCGTCGCCAGCTTTTATGGTGGTACCGGACTCCTGATCGCCGTCAGCGTGGCGTTCGATCTTGTCCAGAAAATCGATAGTCACCTCGTCATGCGAAACTACCGAGGCTTACTGGAATCCTAGCCGGCGTAACCCACCCCCGTTCGGTGACGGTACGGCAGAAAATGGTATGGAACGGGGAAATGGACGTAACAACGATGTTCATCGTCTTTATTGGACCGCCCGGCGCGGGCAAAGGGACCCAGGCCGCACAATTGGTCAAATTGCTGAATATTCCGCACGTTTCAACCGGCGACTTGCTCCGCCAGGCGATCGCCGATGGAACCGAATTGGGCCAGAAGGCATCCGAGTATATGCAGGCCGGTAAGCTGGTTCCCGATGAACTCGTGCTCGGTATGATTGACCAGCGGCTAAACGACCCGGCTCTTAAGACGGGCTGTTTGTTTGACGGTTTTCCGCGCAATGTCGATCAGGCCAAGGCGCTGGATCAACTGCTGCAACAGCGGGAGACGCCGCTCGATATGGTCCTGGGAATTCAGGTCGCCACCGATGAATTGGTGACCCGGTTGCTGGCACGCAAACGGCCGGATGATACGCCCGATACGATCGCCCACCGCTTGGAAGTATATCGCGACGAAACGGCGCCCGTGCTTGACTACTATGCAAGCCAGGATTTGCTCTGTCGCATCGATGGGTTAGGCACGCCGGACGAAGTGTTCGCGCGGATCAAGAAATGTGTAACAGATTATCAGGCGAATAACACCGCGGCGAACGATTCGTTGTAAAAACGGCTCGTCGCCACTTGAACGGTCGTGCGTTAACGGTCTATACTCAATCGCTTTATCCAAATTGACAGGGATCCGCCATGAAAGTACGAACAAGCGTCAAACGGATGTGCGAAAAGTGTAAGATCGTGCGTCGAAGAGGACGCGTTTACGTGATCTGCAGTAATCCACGCCATAAACAGCGACAGGGTTGAGAGCCAACTTTGGCAATTACATCCCCTCGATAGGGTTATATGCGGGTAACGGTTCGATTTGTCGGTTTTGATACATTTGCTGCCACTTGCGTGTATCGTGCGCGCATGGCTCCGAGCGAACAACGGGAGCGTCACACAGCGACGGCCTCTCTTTTATGGGTTGCGGGCTTACCCGCATTTAGGTTGAGGAGTAAAGATACATGCCGCGTCTGTTGGGTGTTGACATCCCGAATGACAAGCCGACGGTTGTGTCGTTGACATACCTGTACGGAGTCGGGTCGAAGACGGCCCGCGACCTGTGCTACAAGGCGGGCGTGGAGCCGCGGAAACGGGCCCGCGAGCTGGCTGAAGACGAGTTGGGCCGATTGGCGGCGCTGCTCGAACGCGACTATGTTGTGGAAGGGCCGCTGCGTCGACAGGTGCAATTGAGCATTAATCGGCTTCGAGATATCAAGTGTTATCGGGGTCTACGGCACCGCCACGGACTCCCGGTCCGTGGTCAGCGGACGCGGACCAATGCGCGGACGCGCAAGGGACCGCGAAAAACGGTCGCCGGCAAGAAGGGCGTGAAGGACCTGCGGTAGCGTGGGTTGTCCGGTCGAGGAGATACGGGGCATTTGACGAATCATATGACAGGTCGGCGATAGGCCTGCCCGGGACCGACGCACGGCGGCATGTGCCACATGGCGACGCGTGGTGTTTTAGAACCCTTTGCCGATCGATTCCGTTGTGCCGCGGATAAACGAACTGCACTTAACGAACTGCACTTAACGAACTGCGTCGTGCGAACTTATCGCACAATGATGTTTTGCGACGACAAAACCAAGGAGCGAGTCACGAGTGGCCAAGAGTAAGAAACGAAAAACCCGTCGAAATGTGACTGTTGCGGTCGCGCACGTCAAGGCGACTTTTAACAATACGACAGTGACTATTACCGACACGAAGGGGGATACTCTGTGCTGGGCGAGTGCGGGGACTTCCGGCTTCAAGGGTAGTCGCAAGAGCACACCATTTGCGGGTCAGTGTGCCGCGCAGCAAGCCGCTGAAAAAGCGGTCAAATTTGGCGTCAAAGAGATCGATGTGCGCGTGAAAGGTCCGGGCTCGGGACGTGAAAGTGCCATCACGGCACTGCAATCCGCCGGATTGAACGTGAAGTCGATCGAGGACTGTACTCCCATTCCCCACAATGGCTGCCGACCGCGCAAAAAACGACGTGTGTGATGCAACGTGCTCGGCGAACTGATTCACGGTCAACGGCGACCTTAGCGTCTTGGTCACCGAAGTGACGCTTTCTACGGAGGCTCTCAATGCATATCCGATGGCGAGGGTTGGAACTGCCCAGCGTAGTCGAATGCGATGCTGACTCGTTGTCACCAACGTACGGAAAGTTCGTGGGCGAACCTTTCGAACGTGGTTTCGGCGTAACGATTGGCAACAGTCTGCGACGTATCCTGCTTTCCAGCTTGGAAGGTAGCGCGGTGACGCAGATTAAAGTCCGCGGCGCGCAACATGAGTTCACGACCATTCCAGGTGTCCTGGAAGATATGACCGATATCGTGCTCAACGTGAAATCACTCGTTGTCAAAAACCACTCGGATTCGACACGCGTTATCACGGTCGAGAAGAATGAGGCGGGCGCGGTGACCGGTGCCCATGTGCAGACCGACGCCGATGTCGAAGTGATTAACCAGAATCACGTGATCGCGACATTGACCGATGACGTGCCGTTCTCCATGGAAATGGTCGTCGAGAACGGGCGTGGCTATATCCCGGCCAGCGAGCACAGCACGGCGGACCATGAGATCGGGATCATTCCGATCGATGCCGTCTACAGCCCCGTCACGCGGGTACGCTATCAAATCGACGAAACGCGGGTTGGCCAGAAGACGAACTACGACCGCTTGACGCTCGAGATCTGGACCAACGGATCGGTCGGCCCCGAAATGGCCCTGGTCGAGGCGGCCAAGATCTTCCGCAAGCACCTGAATCCGTTCGTGCAGTATTCGGAACTTGGTGATTCCGTGCACTCGATGGCCCGCTCCGGCGCCGTGACTTCGGATGCCGCGTTGGAGGCCAAGTTGAACATGAGTCTCGCGGAACTGGAGCTGTCGGTCCGGGCAAGTAATTGTTTGGAGTCGGAAAACATCAACACCGTTCGGGACTTGGTGCGACATACCGAGGACCAACTGTTGGAAGTTCGCAATTTTGGCGAAACGACGCTGTCCGAAGTACAAGAGAAGCTGACGATACTCGGGCTGCGCTTGGGCATGCGGGTACCACCCGTGCAGCCGACCCATTGATCCTATCAACCTGAATCCCACGGGCTGGCGCCGACCGTGTTCATTGCGGAGTCGGCCCACCAAGTGGATATCGGGGGAAGAAGTATTTTCCGGAGATTCAGACGCGGTTGAGTTTAACCGTGAACAGATCGACCGCGAGGAAATGGAACGACCATGCGACACCGAAAACGAGGCCGAATACTCGGCCGCAGCCCGAGCCATCGCAAAGCCATGTTCAGAAACATGGCGAGCAGTCTGATTTTGACCGAGCGCGACGCGGAAGTGGATGAGAATCCGCCCAAGGTGAAAGGTCGAATCGTCACGACGCTGCCCAAGGCGAAGGAAGTACGTCCGCTTGTCGAGAAATGCATCACGCTGGCGCGCACCGCGCTGAAGCATGAGCAGGAGGCCGAGCAGTACGAGTCCAACGCGAAGCGGGGAACCGAACAATGGCGGCAGTGGCGTCAAAGCGCCCAGTGGCAACAGTGGGCAGCCGCCCGGGCGCCCGCCGTCGCCGCGCGGCGACGCGTGTTGCAGCTGATCGGCAACAAGCAGGCAGTGCGTGTGCTGTTCGAAGAAATCGCGCCGCGCATGGCCGATCGTGATGGCGGTTATACGCGGGTCTTGCGGCTTGCAAAACCGCGGCTCGGTGATGCCGGCCAACAGGCGATCCTTGAGTTCGTGGGCCGAAACGATCGCGTCCGCGTCGTGAGTGAACGCCCGAGTTTCGCGAGCGCCAAACCCGAGGAATCGGAACCGGCCGTTGATGAGACGCCCGCCGACGAAGCCGTCACCGAGGAAGCGGACGTGACGAAAACGTCGGATGCCGACGCGGAAGCCAATCCTTCTGGCGACGAAGGAAAACCGTCCGGCGATGAAGGATCAGGGTCTGAAGCTTCCGAATGAGCCGCGCGCCCCGGAGCGATGATCGGGGTGCCGCGTGCGATGGACATCCTTGTCCGTCGGCACCCCGCCCACAACCTGTCCGCAGTGCGTTTCGACAACTCGACTCAAGTGCAAACAAGGTTCAACTCGCCCGGCTGACGTGTGCCGTGTACTTGCGGCAACCAGGGCGGCGGGCAATGTTCGGGGTACCGTGTACGATTGACAATCTTGTCCGTCGGCACCCCGTCCACAACCTATCCGTCGTACGTTTCGAGAGCTCGACTCAAGTGCAACGGATCTCGGCCCAAACGGTTTCTTACCGCTGTGTGCGATTCGTCTACTGTGGTGTCCCGATTATGCCGCCGCCACTTTGAAATGTCCTGTGCTAGTTCGACCAGCGGGAGAACG
>CAZSOG010000019.1:0-14517 GCA_964607555.1 uncultured Pirellulaceae bacterium
AATAATCAACAGAACCTTGACTATCGAAGGAAGTGAGATCATGTCTTTGGCAATGCGTGTTGGTATCTGTTTGGTGATGGCCGGTCTGTTTACTACGGGAGATTGTATGCCGGTCTGTGACGCGGCGACGTTTTTCGTTTCGCAGCTTGGCAGCAACACCGACGGCCGTAGTTGGGAGACCGCGTTCACGACGATTCAAAAAGCACTTGACGCGATTCCGAACGATGCCGGTGGCCATCGGATCGTGATTCGCCCGGACACTTACTGCGAAGCGATGTTATTTCCGGCACACAAGGGCGCCGCGGGCGACTACAACCAGCTGATCGGCGACGTGGACGGCAAGTTGGGGTCCGGGACGGTGGGCCGCGTGATCATCGACGCCAGTGATCCGAAGCAACAGGGGTTCAAGAGCTTTGACTGGTGGGGCCCGATCCGTTCCTATAAGAAAAACTGGTCGGAAAAACACAAAGCGCAAACGTTTTCGGCCATCGGCTGGGATCGGTGGTGCCTGCGTGGGCTGTACGTGACCGGGGGCGACGGCGGAATCTTCTTTGATATGACGAACCAGGTGAAGCCGTTCAGTCTGTTGGTCGAGGATTGTGTCGGGATCGGCCGTGCGTTTGGTGGAGGCGTGGCCAACAGTCTGTCACGCGCCGACGAACCGATCACGTTTCGCCGTTGTCACTTGTGGGCACTCGACACATGGGGCGACACCGCGGCCGCTTACGTGCGTATCGAAAATAAAGCGATGCCCGAGCAACCCGACGTTGTCTTTGACCAGTGCACGCTGGTTAGCCCGGAATGCGCGCTCAAGGGCAGCAACTTCGGATTTCATACCTGCACGCGCGTCGCGGTGCGGCGTAGCGCGCTGATCGTCCTGAATTTCTCGCAGCCGCAAGGCACGCCGTCCAAGGGGATTATTCAGAGTGTGCAGAACGGCAAGCTCCTGGCGGTCGATTTGGAGGACAGCACGTTAATGGGTTACAAGGTCCGTGGCGTCGTCGTGGACAAGAAATCGGAAAAGGACCTGAAGATTACGACCAAGGGTGACGTCAAGGCCTATGTCCAGTATCAGCAGACGCTACCGCCCGGGATCTTGCGACTGGGCCAGTGGCCGGTCGAGTTGTTTCAGACCATGTTGCCGCCGCGCGCCGTACGCCGCACGGTGTTTACGGAAAAGCAGGTCGTGGCGCGTGATCTTTGCGAAGTGTCCGCCGTGGCCTGGAAGGGACGATTGTGCCTTCTCGAGTGCATGCGACCGTCGCATGGCGGCGACAAGTCCGAGTATTATCTGGTGCTGAAAGACGCCGAGACGGGTAACGAATTGGCACGCTGCGCCCACGGTTACGGCCTGGCATCGGCGCTGGTCCACGAAGACCAGTTGTTCATTTTCGCATCGCGGTGGGAGGCTGGCCAATGGAAGGATGTAACGCTGTTTCATTCCGCCGATCTGCGTCATTGGGATTCGAAGATCGTGATTCAGGGTGACAACGAGGGAATTTTCAACAGCTCGGTTTGCCGTGGTCGCGACGAGTTTATCATTGCATATGAGTCGAACGATCGCGCCTTTCCCGCGTTCACGATCAAATTTGCCCGCTCCGCTGACTTGCGCACGTGGACCAAGATCCCGGCCGCGACGTTCGGCACGAACCGCTACACGGCTTGTCCGTGCATTCGCTTTGCCGGAGATTACTATTACGTGCTGTATCTCGAACGACGCGCGCCGCGGTGGGTGTTTGAAACATACATCACCCGGTCGCGCGATCTGCGGCATTGGATGCTCAGTACCGCCAATCCGGTGCTGCGTGCCACCGGGTTGGACGAGGGGATCAACGCGTCGGATCCCGAAGTCGTGGAGTTTAACAACAAGACGCACATGTACTATGCGGTTGGCGATCAGCGTACTTGGATGAATGTGAAGCGCGCCGTTTACGATGGTTCGCTCGTGGACTTTCTGCAATCCTGGTACTCATCCGATGGCGTTCCGGACCGCGGATCGATCGCCGGGAAGAAAGCGGAAGATTGAGAGGCTGTCACACGACCGTTCTGGGAATGGGAATCGACCACGAAGAAGACGAAGAGTACGAAGGAATGTGTGCTGGTTAACCGTGTTTTGTGACGGGTTCTTAGACAGCCCTCCGGCCCGAACGAATGGACACGATGGAAATCCTGTAACCATGAGCATATCGATAATCGATCAGGTGATCGTGGTCGTCTATCTGGCGGCGACTATTTTGATCGGGTTCTGGGTCTCGCGTTACGCCGCGAAAAACCTGGACTCGTATTTCCTTGGTGGCAAGGCCCTGCCGTGGTACATGTTGGGGATTTCCAATGCCTCGGGCATGTTCGACATCACCGGCACGATGTGGCTCGTCTATTTGTGCTTTGTCTACGGGCTCAAGAGCATCTGGATCCCGTGGGTATGGCCGACGTTCAATCAGATTTTCTTGATGGTCTATCTGGCGGCATGGCTGCGGCGCTCCAATGTGCTGACCGGCGCCCAGTGGATGGAGACGCGATTTGGACGTGGCACCGGCGCGAATCTGGCGCATCTGAGCGTCGTGCTCTTCGCGTTGATCAACGTCGTCGGCTTCATCGCTTACGCGTTTCGCGGCATCGGCAAATTCGCGGCCGTCTTTCTGCCATACAACCTGGATGTTTCGTTGCAGTCATTGCACCAGTCAATGAGCTTCATGCCCGCGACCGTGTCGGGCGAGAACGTCTACGCTTTGATCATCCTGTCGGTAACTGCCCTCTACGTCGTCAAGGGCGGCATGTACAGCGTCGTGTTGACCGAGGTGCTCCAGTTCACGATCATGACAATCGCGTCGATCGCGGTCGGCATCGTGGCGATGAGTCGCGTATCACCCGCGATGATCAACGCGGTGGTACCGGCGGGCTGGAACGACATTTTCTTCGGTTGGCACTTATCGCTCGACTGGAGCGCGCCGTTGGACATGGTGAATAAGAGCATCCAGAGTGACGGTTTTTCGTTCTTCACGATCATCTTGATGCTGATGGTCTTCAAGGGCGTGTTGGCCAGCATGGCGGGCCCGGCGCCGAATTATGATATGCAGCGTATCCTGGCGACGCGCAACCCGCGTGAGGCATCGCTGATGAGTGCCACGGTCAACGTGGCCCTCTACTTTCCGCGTTACATGATGGTCGCCGGCCTCACCATCCTCGCCATCGGCCCGTTGCGGTCCGCATTGATTGCCGACCCCAGCAAGGTGGATTTCGAACAGCTGTTGCCGTTGGTCATTCGCGATATTCTGCCAATCGGTTTGACCGGCCTGTTACTGGCCGGCCTGCTGGCCGCGTTCATGTCGACGTTCGCCGCGACGGTCAACGCGGGACCCGCATACATCGTGAACGATCTCTACAAGCGGTTCGTCAATCCCCAGGCAAGTGACCGAACGCAGGTGCGCATGAGCTACGCCGCCTCGGTGCTGGTCGTGATCGTCGGCATGCTGTTCGGCCTGTTGACCGAGTCGATTACGCAAGTCACGATGTGGATCGTCGGCGCGTTATATGGCGGCTACGTCGCGGCTAACGTATTGAAGTGGCACTGGTGGCGTTTCAATGGATATGGATATTTCTCGGGAATGATGGCCGGAACGGTCGGCGCGATGGGCGTGCCGAAAGCATGGGACTACTTCTTCCCCGGTGCCAACACGCTGTATGCATTTCCAGCCATTTTGCTGCTCTCCGTCGTCGGGTGTCTGCTCGGTACCCTGCTGACCAGACCGGAGGATGATGAAGTGCTGCTCGAGTTCTACCGGAATGTGAAACCGTGGGGATTCTGGGGCCCGATCCGTGAGCTGGCGATGGAAGATCCTGAGTTTCGGCCGAATCGTGATTTTGGCAACAATGCCGTAAATGTCGCAGTGGGCGTCGTCTGGCAACTCACGCTGACGGCGTTGCCGATTTACATCGTTATTCGCCAGTGGGGATGGGCGGCTGGAACCTTGATACTCCTGATCGTGACCACGATCATTCTGAAATTCAACTGGTACGATCGTCTGGAAACAACCGAGTTGCCACAAGAACAAGGACCGACCTGATGCGTAACATTCTGGCAGCTTTGCTACTCGTGTCGTGCGCGCCGAACATTGCATTTTGTCAGCCGGCCGACACGGACGCGACGTTCATCACGCGGCGCGGCGACCAATTGTATGAGGGCGGCCGAGTCTTTCGATTCATCTCGTTCAACATCCCGAACCTGCACTACGTCGAAGACGACCTGCGCTTCGATCGCGTGATCCCGTTCCGTTGGCCGGACGCGTATGAAATCGAGGATGCACTGGAGTCCGTACGGCAGATGGGCGGGCGCGTGGTCCGGATCTACACGTTGTCGGTGCGCAAGGCGGACGATCCCGACGGAATGCCGCGTCATGTCCTGGGCCCCGGGAAATTCGACGCGCGCGGTTTTCGCACGCTGGATGTGGTTCTGGAGATCGCGCGCAAGAAGGGGATCCGGCTGATTATTCCGTTCGTGGACAACTGGAAATGGTGGGGTGGCGTGCCGCAATACGCGGCGTTTCGTGGCAAGCCGGAGCGGGCGTTCTGGACCGACGACCAATTGATCTGCGATTTCAAACGGACGATCGACCACGTCGTGAATCGTGTCAACACGCGAACTGGAATCGCCTACCGTGACGACCCGACGATTCTGGCCTGGGAAACCGGAAACGAGTTGCACTGCCCGCACGCGTGGACGCGCCAGATCACCGCGTACATCAAACAACTCGACGGGAAGCATCTGGTCTTGGACGGCAAACACACCGGCCTGTTGGACGAACCATCGCTTGCGGACCCGAACGTTGACTTGGTGCAGACGCACCATTACGAGCGGGATCCTCGTCAGATGATCGCGCGCATTCGTCGCAGTGCCGCCATGGCGCGCGGCCGCAAGCCGTATATGGTTGGCGAGTTCGGGTTCATTTGCACCGAAGCGATGCGCGCCGTCATGGACACGATCACTCAGGAACGAATTACGGGCGGCCTGGTCTGGTCGCTTCGCTATCACAGCCGGGACGGCGGCTTCTTTTGGCACCAGGAACCCGCGGGGGGCGACTTTTTCAAGGCGTATCACTGGCCCGGGTTCGCCAGCGGCGAGGCCTATGATGAAACGCAACTGCTCAGCCTGATGCGCGGCCGGGCATTCGCGATTCGCGGGCTCGCCGTACCTCCCGTGTCCGCTCCGGCAACGCCCACATTACTGTCCGTCACGTCCGGCGGACTGGTCAACTGGCAGGGATCGGCCGGCGCAAGCGGCTACGATGTCCAGCGGGCCGCCACCGCGACCGGACCTTGGATGACCGTCGGCTATAATGTGTCCGATGCTCGAGTTCAATATCGGCCGCCGTTCGTCGATCGGGAAGTTCAGCCCGGCAAGACGTATTTCTATCGTCTTCTGGCACGCAATGCCGCGGGCCAGTCGGTGCCGTCCGCGCCGATGGGGCCGATTCACATCTCCCATCGGACGCTCGTCGATGAACTTCGCAACGACGGACGGATGTTCTTGAAGCAAGGTAAGACGACATTCGAGCAAAAGCAGTCGCGCAAGTTCAAAGAGGACGCACACCGACTCGCCGGACAGGATGACGCCTCCGTGATCTACCAAGTGCCCGAACAATTGCGTGCCGTGCGACTGTACGTCTTTGCCCACGACGAGCACCCGGCGTTGAGCGCCGCCAGCTCCAAGGATGGACAGAAATTCGATCCCCTTCGCCTGACACGCACCAGTGTCGCGGCAGGTGATGCCAAGACCTACGGATTCTGGACGCCTGTTCTGTTGCACGCCACCGATGTACCGGCCGGTGTCCACTTCCTACGTGTTCAGTTCTTGTCCGATGCACAGCTGGCGCGAGTTGAACTTGACTATGGATCGTCGAAGACGGCAGAAATGAAAATAGGAAAATAAGAAATTAAAAATAAGAAATTAAAAATAAGAAATAAGAAATAAGGTAACTGTTCGCGGACCAGAAGAAAAAGAACACTAATCGACGCTAATCCGCGCTAATATTGGAATACCTCATCTTGAAATGCCTTCGACTTTTCTACGAGTTGCCGTATTCATGTTGAGTGTTGCAGACTTTCCAGGGCGGTGTCATTAGTGTTGATCAGTGAAGATTAGTGTTCCTTGATAGCAGATGTCGTGTATGGAATTGACAGTTGGCTCCCATGACCGTCTCCATGAAGGACACTCAGGCGTTGGCACGAAATCTGGAAGCCGAACTGCGCGACCACTTGTTGCCCTTCTGGCGCGGGCGGGTCGTTGATCACGAACACCGCGGATTCATAGGTGAAATGGACTTCGCCGGCAAGGTCCATGACGACGCTCCCAAGGGTCTGATCCTGAACACGCGGATTCTTTGGACGTTTTCCGCCATGTATCGGCGGACACACACTCCCATCGACCGGCAACTTGCCCGGCGTGCCTGGGAGTACCTGGAAACATGTTTCCGCGATCGGGAACGAGATGGCTACTATTGGGAAGTGGATCAGGATGGAAGTCCGACCGATCGGCTAAAACGCACGTACGGTCAGGCGTTCTGCATCTATGCCCTGAGCGAGTACTTTCGCGCATTCGCGGACCGTTTGGCGCGCGACCGAGCAGCGTGGTTATTCCGACTCCTTGAAGAGCATGTGCACGATGAAATGCATGGCGGCTATTTCGAAGTGTGTGACGCGAAGTGGTCCGTGATGCTCGACGAGCGTTTGAGCGAAAAAGACCAGGTGAGTCCAAAATCGATGAACACGCACCTGCATTTGCTCGAGGCGTTCACGAACCTCTATCGTATCGGTAAGAACGAACAGGTCGCCATGCGGCTGCACGAGCTGCTCGATCTTTTCCACCATCGCATTCTGAATCAACAGTTGATGCATCAAGATCATTTCTTCGCGCGTGACTGGTCCGTTGTGTCGGAAACATACACCTACGGACACGACATTGAGGCGGCGTGGCTGCTGGACGAGGCCGCAACCGTGCTGGATGACGCGGAATATATCATGCGTGCCAGGCAGTGGTCCGCCGATTTGGCCGAGCGGACCATCGACGAAGGATTGGATACGGACCACGGTTTGGCGTACGAGGGACGCGCCGGTCACGCCATCGATCGGCAGAAACAGTGGTGGCCCCAGGCGGAAGCCGTGGTCGGCTTCCTGCACGCTTGGCGATTGACGGGCAATCCACGCATGTTCCAGGCGGCGTTCAACGTTTGGCGTTTTGTTCGGGCACATCTTGTGGATCGTGATCGGGGTGAATGGCACTGGCAGCTCGACCAGGACGGACAGCCCGATCCAAGTCAACCCAAGGTGTCCGCGTGGAAAGGTCCCTATCATAATGTGCGTATGTGCCTTGCGGCGCTGGATCGACTCGGCGATTAACAAATGACCGAGACGTGGTAGAATCGCGATGGGCTCTCACGATATGCGGCCACACTCCACCACTTCTTGCGCAACGGAAACAGACGATGAACCACCAGTCATTCGAAACGAGGATGCAACAGCTAACGCAACGTCATAAACAATTGACGGCGCGATCGAACCAGCCGCTGGACCACACGAACGGCGTCATCCAACGCTGGCGGCACCCGGTACTGACAGCCGAGCATACGCCGCTCTTCTGGCGTTATGATCTCCATCGAGAGACCAATCCGCTCCTGCTGGAGCGGTTGGGGATCAACGCCGTGTTCAATCCGGGGGCGATCCACTTCGGCGACAAGTACGTACTGGTGGCGCGTGTCGAAGGCGCGGATCGTAAGAGTTTCTTCGCGGTAGCCGAATCGGAGAGCCCGGTCGATGGATTTCGTTTTCGAGACTATCCGATCGTGATGCCGGAAACTGACACGCCGGACACGAACGTGTACGATATGCGGCTCGTGCAACACGAAGACGGCTGGCTTTACGGACTGTTCTGCACGGAGCGGAAGGACGCGACGGCACCGGCGAGAGATTTGTCATCCGCCATCGCCCAGTGCGGCGTTGCACGGACGCGCGATTTGACGACTTGGGAGCGGCTCCCAGACCTCGAAACACGGTCACCGCAACAACGTAACGTTGTCTTGCACCCGGAGTTCGTTGACGGCCAGTACGCATTCTACACGCGGCCGCAAGACGGGTTCATTGACGCGGGTTCCGGCAGCGGGATTGGATTCGGCTTGGCCGACAACATCGAGCACGCTGTCATCGAAGAAGAGACGATCATCCAGCAACGTGAATATCACACGATCACGGAAGCAAAGAACGGACTCGGCCCGGCGCCGGTCAAGACGGCGGCCGGCTGGCTCCACCTGGCACACGGAGTCCGGGGGACGGCCGGTGGCTTGCGCTATGTGCTGTACGCGTTCATGACGTCACTGCAGGACCCGCGCCGGATCATCCACCAGCCGGGTGGGTACCTGCTCGCCCCACGAGATGAAGAATATGTGGGCGACGTGCCGAACGTCCTGTTTTCGTGCGGTTGGATCGCTCGAGACGACGGCCGGCTGTTCATTTACTACGCCTCGAGCGACACACGCTGCCATGTTGCAAGCACAACGATTGATGTCATGATAGACTACTGCCAACATACGCCACCCGACCCGCTACGCTCCAGCGCATGTGTGCAGCAGCGGATCGCCTTGATCCGTCACAATCTCGACTAACGTCCCATCGCGCGGGCCAGCGATTCACGGATGATCGCCGAGTTGCTTGCATGGACATTGTTTTACCTCGTCATAGTGGAGAACATGTTTCATTGGGATGACCGTCCATTGTAGCATCATGGCGTGTTTCATGTTATAACGCACGGTGCCAAGCCAACTGGCGGGCCATTAGAATCGACGCGCCGAACCGCTCACCGCGCGGCGATGTCGATTGAGAAGATCGGTGGCAACAAACGCCTGCAACAAGAGCTGGTTCGCGGACCGGCACGATGGACTTTCGTGCTTGTCCAGGAACGTGTCCCAAGACTCATTTTCAGACGCGTGCGCTGGGCATCCTAGTCCATCGAAGCGGTGGAACAACGCGTAACTGTTCACGGTCCAGAAGAAAAAGAAGACTAATCGACGCTAATTTTCGCTAAGATCGGAAAACCTCATCTTGAAATGCCTTCGACTTTTCCACGACCTGCCGGATTTATGTTGAGTGTTGCAGACTTTCTAGGCCGGTATCATTAGTGTTGATCAGTGAAGATTAGTGTTCCTTGATAGCAGATGTCGTGACCGGCTACAACGACGTTTTGCCGCGGGAAGTGTGTGGCAGGCTCCGAGAAGCGGAAGCAGTCTTGTTTCAGCCTCCAGGAAAGGTATCAGGTCGCATTATGAAACGAACGACGACACGGCGCGGTTTTATCAAAACGCTTTCGGCCGGCACGGCATCGTTTGGCACAACCATGGCCATCGGGAGCGCGCCGCCGCCCGCCACGCGCGACGCGCATTCCGAACCAGACACGCCCGTACGAATCGGCACGCGGCGCGAGCTGTTCATCGACGACTTTCTGATCACGCGACTCGAGGGAGCCACTCGTCAACTGCATCATCCCACGCCACGCGACGTTGTGTTGACACATGACGCGCCGTGGGAGGGTAGTGGGTGTGGCTACCATTCCGTCTTCCAGGACGGTGCGCTCTACCGGCTCTTCTATAAGGCGTGGCACTTGGACGTGTCGAGCGGCAAGCTCGTCTCGAACGCACATCCGTTGTACTGTTGTTACGCCGAAAGCGATGATGGCACGCGGTGGCGGAAACCCAACTTGGGCCTGCATGAGTTCCGGGGCTCAAAAGCAAACAACATCGTGATGACCAGCGGCAAGATCGGCGCGGTGGACGTCGACGCGGGACATCCGGCCGTGTTCAAAGACGATAATCCTCAAGCTGCCGCCGAAGCGCGTTATAAGGCATTCTTCCGCTCGGCCGGCCCCCGCGGTTTGCTCGCATTCCAATCGCCCGATGCGATCCACTGGTCGCCCATGACCGATCATCCGGTCATCACCGATGGCGCGTTTGATTCGCAGAACCTCGCGTGTTGGGATCCGGTAAGGGCCGAGTATCGCGCGTTTTGGCGGATTTTCACGGCCGGCATAACAACCGAAAAACAGTGGCAGCCGAAAGGCTATCGCGCGATCCGAACGGCGACGTCCAAGGATTTCCTCCATTGGGGCCCACACGCCGATCTGCAATACAAGGACTCACCACCGGAACATCTGTATACAAACCAGATCAAGCCATACTATCGAGCGCCCCATATCTTCATCGGATTTCCGACGCGGTATGTCGAACGAGGTTGGTCGGATTCCATGCGGGCGTTGCCCGAACTGGAGCATCGCCAACTTCGCGCCAAGGCGAGCCTGCGTTACGGTACGGCGCTGACCGAGGGACTCGTCATGAGCAGCCGGGACGGCGTGCGCTTCCAGCGGTGGAATGAGGCCTTTCTGCGGCCCGGCATCCAGCGTGAGGGAACTTGGCAATACGGCCAGCAGTATATCGCGTGGCAGCTTGTCGAGACAAAATCCGCGTTGCGGGGCGCTCCCAACGAATTGTCGTTGTACGCGCCCGAGAGCTATTGGACGGGTAACAGTAGTCGATTGCGTCGCTTCACACTGCGCATCGACGGGTTCGTCTCGGTCTCCGCGCCCTTCTCTGGTGGTACACTGGTCACGCGGCCCGTGGTCTTCGACGGCAAGCGGCTGACACTGAATTTTTCGACCAGTGCGGCCGGATCGATCCGCGTCGAGTTGCAACGGCCGGATGGAAAGCCGATCCCCGGCTTTGCATTGGCGGATAGTCACGAAGTGTTCGGCGACGAACTGGAACGAACGGTCACGTGGCGCGTGGGAAAGGACCTCGCGCAAGTGGCCGGCCAACCGATTCGCATGCGTTTCGAGATGCGCGATGCCGACCTGTACTCACTTCGGTTCGTCGAGAACGACGACAGCTGACTCCTTTTTGGCAAGTTGATAATGTGGGCAAACAGAAAAGTTGCCTCGATTTCCAAAAACGAGTCAGACGTCATTGCGTACTGGATCGACGCGGTTCAAAGCCCCGTTCTGTTGCGGGACCGAGGATCATCCACGGCGGGGCCGCTGCTGAACTTCCCGTCGATGGCGCGCAGCCGAAACACACGCGTGGAGTCGCGGTACTTCTTTCGACTGTCGATGGTATTGACCATGATTTCTTGCTTCTCGGCCGTCAGCTTCCCGACAATCGCGCCGTCGGGTGTGATCAGATAGCTTGGCCACCCGTACGGGCCGCACGTGTTGCTCATCGAAACAAACATGCCGTTGCAAATCGCCCGGGCGCGGCCCAGAAGGGGCGCGTGTTCCGCATGTCGCGCGGCAAGATTCTTCGAACGCGCATTATAGAAAGAATGGAACATCACTCGGACACCACGTTTGGCGTACTGGCGATACATCTCGGGGAAGCCCAGGTCGTAGCAAATCAGTAGCCCGCAGCGGACGCCGTTGATCTCGAACGTAGCGAAGTGATCGCCAGGGGAATAGTGCCGCAGGTCGGAACGGGTACAGAAACACTTGTCGTAGCGATCGACTATTTTTCCACCCGGATTGACCACGTACAAACAGTTGTGCGGCTTGTGGCCGTCCGAAAGTCGATGCATGCTGCCCAGCACCACCCAGAGCTTCAGGTCGGCCGCCAGCGCGAGGATGGACTCCGTCTCGCCGGTCAGCAGTTCCCAGTCGAAACCTTTCAGGGTCGGGATATCCACGCCTGCATAACCGGATAGCGCGGATTCGGAAAAGTGGGCGATGTCGGCGCCTTGCTGTCGGGCTTCGCGCATCTGGGCACGGATCCACTCGGCATTCGCATGCACATCAGCACTAACAGGAAACTGGCATGTCGCCACGCGCAACACGCCCGTGGGGACTTCCCGAGGCTTGGCGGCCTCCACCGGCCGACAGCACGATCCCCACAACACGAATGCGATCAGAACGCTGCTTTTCATCATCAACCTCCCTTTGATAACTAGCATGTCGATTCCTGACAGTGGAAGAAAGTGTGCCGATCACGCGAGTCCGCGCTACGGCGTTCGGTCACACGGCCAACTCCGCCTTCTCTCTTGGCGGGTCGCGTCGCGAATGCTCCGTGACAAAGGAACGCATGTCCGCGGAGTGAACACCGGCACACGTTCGCCCTGTTGTGGCCGATCGCGCGGCACCTGCGCCAGCGCGTCGAACGCGGCCATGCCAGGCCCCGCACCGACCGACCCGGCCCTGCTCGTTTGCATGAAGCCGCGCCGCGTTCCGGTCCCCATGACATCACTCCTCACTCTTGTAAACGGAATCGTCCCAGCGCCGACGGGATGTGGAAGTCCGGATTCTCGGCCTTCGGGTGAATCCAACTGATCCACGCTTCTTCGGGCGCCTTGGTTCTGGTATGGCTGTACTCGGCTCGGAACGCTCCAACAGTTATCGATTGGCCGCGCGCAAGATCGGCCCCACACAAGTCCCGCAGCGTCGTCGAGGGGATGGATCCCTCGACCACGTAGCCACCGCGCCGAGTACACGCTGCCAGAACGAGTCCCGGGCAGTCCCACGAGTCGTCGAACTTGCGATAGAACGACGCTCGATAGTCGAGCACGGTCCCGGCCGGACTCATCTCCAGGCAGTGGTATTCCTTAAGTTCCGCGTCCTTGGCGAAGAAGAGCTCAACCCGGTCTCCCGCCGCTACCATCTTCTCATCTTCCGGAACCGCGCCGCGCAAAACGAGGTCTGGATCGTCGCATTGGAAAGCGAACAACAAACGTCTTCCGTCAATGACACAGCACATCGCTGTCCGGGGCGCTTTGCGCTGCCGCCACGGGAACGCGAATTCGCTTGTCCAGCCATCCGCAGGCCATTCCGAGTCATCTATCATGCCGTCGATCGTGATCGCATCCGCCGGCACCGACCGGACAAGATAGACCTTCGAACGCGACTTGGCCGGGTGCTCACCCATCATCGACACGAACGCCATTACAGGGACCAGCATACCGGCGACTGCCAAGTTGATCGGGTTCATTGTAACCTCGCAATTTAGTCCCTGGACGAAAATCGATTTCCGAAACCATGGATGAGCCAACACCGCCATCTTACCTTCACGAAATACGAAACGCCAGCAAAGCAACAATAGCGTCTGCATCGAATGGCACGGCGGAATTGTTGCGAGCGCGCAAATCAGTCCAGGCGTGGCCGGCTATTTCTTGTAACTGTTCGCGACCCGGAAAGCTGAAAACCGCGGATTAACGCAGATGAATGCAGATAGGATAGTGAAGCGCCCTTATTGTGCCACCACTATCCAATATATCCCAAGGAGCCCAAGGGCCACGCCACAACTGAACGCAGAATACGTAGGCTGGGTCGAGTTCCTCTTTGCCAATGATAACAAGTGCCCCAATGTTGCTACTGACGTACAGTCACCCAGTCCGCGCAGCCCCTCGCAAGAAGTGGCGTGGCCCCCGTCCCACCACCCGCCACGTCCCGTCCCCGAGGCCCCCGCGTTTACGCGGTGGGAGTCTCACCTTCAACCTAGCCGCGTAAACGCGTGGGCTTCTGCACGCCGGGGCGCGTGGTGGTTAGGCGAAACCTACCGGATTCTGGTCGAGCGTGCGGAAGATTGGCCTTTCGGTTCGTTGTGGCGCTGGTCTCGGCGACCGGAACCGCTTCCGAAACTCCTCACGCCATGGCCGATCCGGCGCATGGCGAACTGGATTGAGCGCGTCAATCAGCCGCTCGGTGAGAAGGAGCTGCGGGCGTTGCGCGGTTGTGTTCAATGGGGGCGTCCCTTTGGCGCGGCGGCATGCGTCGAAGAAGTCGCGCGGCGGACCGGTTTGGATCACACGCTTGGCCCGCGTCTTCGCCCACGAAAGCTACCGGCAGGATAGAAAAGACTCCCGTCCCCTTTTCTTGCTGATGCGCAGGGCCGTCCGGTCGTCCTGGCCGGCCGTGACGCCGGTGACGTGCTGTAGCCACCGCACGAGCGGCTCGGGTTGCGCCACGAAATAGACCAGCACGGCCGTCAGCCCGACAAAGAGTGGAAATGCCGCATGGAGTCCTCTCCGCTGGCCACGAAAGCGTGTCATATCGACCAGGAAGCCCGCCAGGACCAGCACCATCCAGATGCCCCACATCGCACCGCTGATGTCGGGGCGACACATGGCAAACGTGCCGGCGCCGGCCAAAACGACCGCCAGCAGGGCCAACCGTCCGCGCCAGCGGCTGCGGGCAGCGCCCGGCCCAGCGCCGGCCACGGCCCCAGTGTGCACTAGCTCGCGGACTCGGTCGGCGTAGGCCCACCGAAACATGGCCAGCACAAAAAATGGTAACAGGATCAAACCGGAACTAAGGCAAATAAGTTGCACGCGGTCACCGCCAGGCCAGCTCAAAACCGTCAAGAGAACCCACAGACCAAGATACGTGAGCATGGGCTTCCAAAGCCTCCGCACTCGGTGGTCGGGGGTTCCTAGCAACCGCCAGAATTCAGCAAAACTCCGTGGCGAACCCGGGCGTTTGGCCAGCAGATACCACGACCAGGCCAA
>CAZSOG010000020.1:0-14368 GCA_964607555.1 uncultured Pirellulaceae bacterium
AACTGAAACCCGGCCGTCAACAGGCGGATCTGGTCGTCACCGGTTCCGCGATCGACGCATTGCGCGTGCCGGTATCGCTGCGTGTGTTCGATCTCGACTTTCCGGCCGCGCCCGCGTTGCACGTCGGCGGCTGGGACTATACGGACGCCGACAGCATGTACGGCATCACGGCGGCCAACCGTAACGCCCTGATCGCTCACCTGCGCGCCCACTATGTGGATTCACCGTGGGCTACGGGCGCCGTGCTGCCCTATGGAGTATTCGACAAGGATGGCGATTTCCAGACGAAGCCGGACACGGCTCGATTCGACCGGTGGCTGACACGCTGGCCGGCCGCGCGCCGGTATTGCGTCTTCGCCGCCGTCGGCAATCAAATCGCCGGCACCACGATTGGCCAGCCGCTGTTCGAGAAAAAAGTGGGTCAGTGGATCCGGTTTTGGGTGGAACATGCGAAGCAGAAAGGTGTGCGTGCCGACCAGCTCGCGGTGCTACTGGTGGACGAGCCACACGACAACGCGCAGGATCGCACGATCATCGCCTGGGCCCGCGCTGTCAACGCCGCGGCGCCCGATATCGTGCTGTGGGAGGACCCGACCTATCGCGTGCCGACGCAGGCAATGCCGGAAATGATGGCGGCCGTTGATGTCCTGTGCCCGAACCGGCCCATGATGCTGGCCGCCGGCAAGCCGTTCGTCGATTTCTACCGCAAACAGCGGGCGCGCGGACGACGTTTGGATTTGTACTCGTGCAGCGGTCCGTCCCGCTTGCTCGATCCGTACGCGTACCACCGGCTGCAGGCATGGAGCTGCTTCGAGCTCGGTGCCGAGTCCACGTTCTTCTGGGCCTTCGGCGACACGGGGGACGGCAACTCGTGGAACGAGTACGCGAGCCGGCGCACCAGCTACACACCGTTGTTCCTGGGCCCGGACTCAGTTACCGCCGGCAAACACATGGAGGCGATTCGCGAGAGCGTTGCGGACTTCGAGTATCTGACCATGCTGCGCCGGCGCGTGGCCGAATTGCACGGCGTCCGGCCCGAACCAGCCCAATTGGTTCGCGCCCGAGCGTTGCTGGCCGGAGCCGCCGAACGCGTCCTGAACGCCAAGGATGCGACGGCACTCAGCTGGCGATCCGCGAAGGACCGGACGGTCGCCGACCAGGTCCGTGTCGAGATCGGCCAGGTACTCGAGGACTTGAAGCACACTCGCTGAACGAAGGCAGTGATGCAATGCCCAGACCGCCACAGAAGGAATACCACGATGAAGATTGCCTACTTCTTAGTGCTGACATCCGCCGTCTTGTTCATGGTCCTCGCAAGCGCACCGAGTAACGCCGCCGTGACGTTGCGGGGGATCATTACCGACGCCGACTCCGGGGCTCCGTTGGCGGCTCGGGTGTACGTTCAGTCCAGTGACGGCCATTGGTATACGGTGAATTGCGCGGCACCCGACGGTCACGCGATCGAGTACCGCAAACAGCGGAGCGCACAGAGCGTCGAGATCCACACGACGTTGAGTGCTGATCCGTTTGTCGCGCAGCTCCCGCCCGGAAACTACACGATTACCGTCGCGCGTGGAAAAGAATACCTGCCCGCGACGCTGCCGGTCACACTCAAAGACCAGCCGGTTACCGTTCGCATCCCGCTGCGCCGCTGGATTGACATGAGCGCCCAAGGATGGTACTCGGGCGAGACACACGTGCATCGCTCGATCCAGGAGCTGCCGACACTCATGCGGGCCGAGGATCTAAATATCGCCTTTCCACTGACCTATTGGGTTACGCGGGCCTACGCCACGCCGTCGCAAGGAAAACTCAAATCACCGGATGTCAGGCCGGAGTTGATCGTGGTCGACCCGACACATGTTATCTATCCCCTGAATACGGAATACGAAATCGGCTCGGTCGACGGAAAGCATTTCACGCTCGGCGCCTTTTTCGCGCTCAACCATCGGCGCGTGCTCGATCTGGGAGTACCGCCGGTCGCGCCGGTTGCAACCCAAGTGCATCAACAAGGTGGATTGATCGAACTGGACAAACATAATTGGCCGTGGTCGATGATGCTGGTCCCCGTGATGAAGGTCGATCTGTACGAACTGGCGAACAATCACATGTGGCGCACCGAGTTCTTTTTCGACCATTTTGGCGAAGGCCCGGCCGACTACATGCACATCGAACGGGACCAAGACGGCTGGACCGAAAGGGGCTGGATCGACTTCACGCTGCAGAACTACTACGCGTTGCTGGACTGCGGGTTTCATCTGCGGCCGACGGCCGGCACGGCGTCTGGAGTGCACCCGGTACCGTTTGGTTTTGGCCGCGTTTACGTCCATCTGGACGACGGCTTCTCCTACGCTAAATGGTTGGCCGGTTTGAACGCCGGACACAGCTTCGTGACGACCGGGCCGTTGCTCCTGGCACGGATGAATGGCAAGACACCGGGCCATACGTTTCAGCAAGAAGCGGGCAATACCGCGAACACGGTCGCCGGGGAAATCCACAGCGCGGGCAACCTTGCACGGATCGAGATTGTCGTCAATGGACAGGTCGTGAAGACGATCGAACCGGACAATCAGCCGAATCCGAAAGGCGGGCATGTGAGCCGTTTTTCATACTCACACTCGGCGGCCCGTTCATTCTGGTTGGCCGTGCGCTGCTTCCAGACAACGGCCGAGGGCGGCACACGTTTTGCCCATACGGCACCCTGGTATGTCACGGTGCCGGGCAAACCGATCCGGCCGCGTCCGGAAGAGATCCAGTACCTGATCCAGCGCACGAAGGCCCAGATCAAGCGGAGCACGGGCGTACTCAAAGATGCGGCGGTCGAGGAATACCGCGCCGCCTTGCAGCGCTATCAGGCAATCGCTCAGTAGATTCGAGCGGAAACGACGTCTGCTTCCGTTTTGGCAAGATAGGCACGTTCGCCGCGATCGGCCCAAGCCGGGCGTTCTCCAATCCGTACCGTGCGGCACGCGCGGAGGGTCCCAACACGTGATTAGGGTGTACTGGCTATTCCTTGTCGTCGGATGTCACGTGTTTCTGTACGCGTCTCCAATGCGTTGACATCAGTTGGCGGCTGTGCGACAATTTCAGGGTCAGGGCAACCGCATCAATAAATGGGAAGCACTGCCCGAAGTGAGAAGTCGGCGCATTTGCACGTTGGGGAGTGTCTTGACGATGCCTGAACTCAGTCGGTTCTTCGGTGTTATCATCAGGATGTATTTGGAGGTAGGCGAACCGCATCATCTACGCCATTTTCATGCGTACTACCAGGATTGTGCCGCGGTTATCGCCCTGGAACCTATCGAGCTGATTGCTGGCGCCCTGCCACGACGGCAGCGTCGTCTTGTGGAGGCGTGGGCTGAGTTACATCAAGAGGAACTGTTGACTGATTGGGAGCGTTTGCAGAGAGGGCAAACCCCTCTGCCGATCGCCCCGTTGGAGTAAACGACTATGCACCATCCGATTCATCGTGTCCGCAGTTTCCGAATTGTCGACGACTATGTGCTGGGCGTGACGTTTGATGACCAAACCGAACAGATAATCAACTTCCGTCCGGTTCTCGCGGGTGAATTGCTCGGGCCTCTTTGCGATCTGGCGTTGTTCAACCAGGTTCAGATTGACCAGGAAGTGCATACGTTGGTTTGGCCGAACGGAGCTGACTTCGATCCAGCGACATTGCACGATTGGCCTGATCGCGTTCGAGCCCTGACGACGCTCACACGAAGGTGGGGCCAGAACAGGGTCAGGACTTGACTTATAGCTTGTTGTTGGCCCAAACAAAGATTCGGAAGATTCGGGGTCAGATCTATTTTTTGCTTTTTTCGCAGCGTCACGTTTCGCCTTTCGTGTCCGTTGGAGGATGATCTTGTCACACCCTACGTCGCCTACGTCGCCACGGCGAGAGGTAGGGTGTGCCAAGCCCGCCGGCGCGCGTCGGCCATCATCGACGACCATCAACGGCGGGCGTGGGCACACCATGAAGCGCCGACAACCATGGTGCCGACCGAGCCGCGACCAGACGCGGCGCCAACGCGCGCACCGTCCGATCGGCAGCCGACGGTGGAGCCCGCCGCGACGTCCGTTTTCCCGCTGAATGCATTGCCGACAAGCAGGATGTTCCGGCTGCCATTGTTGATCGAGATGTCGGCCGCGCCGGCCGCCGTCCGAGTGACGCGGCAACTTGATATTGTCGTGTCGGTCGTGTCCAGCAGCAGAATACCCGAGCCGCAATCACTCAGATTCAGCCCGTTGATCGTGAACCCGGCGCAGCGGTTCAAGATCAGCGCTCCGGCGTTGGTGGCGAACTTGTGCAACGTCGAGTTCCCGATGACGCAATCCGCGCTATTCTCGAAGGCGATCGTTCCTGGCCGTTCGAACTGGCGTGGGTTGAAGGTGTTGCCCGACACGACAACGCGTTGCGAATTGCGGACGTGCAAGTTGGCCGGCTGGGGGGCGAAAAAGTTGTTGCCCGTGATTGAGATATCATAGGCGTGGTCGATGTCAATGTTCGTCGTTGTATCACTGAGCACATTACCCGAAATCGTGACCGAGTCGATCGGATAGACCTTCTTGCCCGCCAATCGAATATTTGCGCCGCCTGGCGCGACCACCTTGGTCCGGTCCTTACTGTAATTCGCCGCATGCTGAATCGTGCAACCAGTAATCGCGATCTCCGCGATGGACTTGGCGCGTGTATGCTGCGAGCCGGAGACATCAAGAAGAATGTTGGCTGTTTTCGTCGGCGTTGAATCGCCGGGCATATTGCCTTCGATGTCGCAGCCAGTCACCTGAAGGTTGCGCACGACCCCGTCGCGGACGACAATGCCGCCTTGGCGGTTGTACGAAATATGGCACGTCCCGACAATGGTCTGATGAAGATTCACGTCGTCCAGATAAAGGCCGACACCGGAGTTCTCATACAGATGACAATCGGACACCACGACATTGCGATTCCGCTTGACCAGATGAATGCCGTGGCGACACCAGCGCACGGAAACGTTGCTGATGACGGCAGCAACGGTCTGGACCAATTCGATCCCGTCTGCTTCGTCGTGGTTACCGAGGATCTCGATTCCGGAGACGATTGGCATGCGCTCGTTCCATGTTGCCGGCTTGAAGGATCCGGGCGCGGCCGTCCCTTCGTGCGATCCGATAAAACGCAGCGCGGGCCCCGGTCCATCCATGACGATCGTCACTCCACCGGTCGCCCGCACGGCGACCGCACCGTGCTTGGAAAGGTCGAATACCAAAGGTTTCGTGATACGCACGATTTTGTCTTTTCCGAGCCGTAAATTGCCATCGCCGACGTCAATCATCCGTTGCAAGGCGTTCGTCGAATCGGGCAATGACTTCAGGTGTGGGATTTGATCAAGTGTTCCGGCCGCCGCCGCGTTGGACAGGAGAAGAAGCGCGAGCACAACTGTCGAGGCTAGTGTCTTCATGGTTGTCTGGCTCCAAGAAAAAAGAGGGTGAGTGTTTCGGCAACTGGAAGTCGTTCACGGCCTATTGGCATGAACGGCGATTTATCTCGATCTTAATCTTAATCCTAATCCTAATCTCAATCGTGATCGACATGACGTGCAACGTTTCGGGGCCATTCTTCTAATTCGTAGCCATTCACGGTTCGTAAGACACTTAACCGCAGATGAACGCTGATAAACGCTGATATTTACGGAAAACCGCTATTATCTTCTTTCGCAGCCGACATGACAGCGATCGCTTTTTCAACTTTCTGCATTGCAATTCGAACCGTGTTATCTGCGTCCATCCGCGTTTATCAGCGGTTTTAAGACTTCCGGTGCGTGAACGGTTACTCTAATTCATGGCCACGTAATACCATCCCGTTTGAGATGACCTTATTTGAGATGGTCACCTCGCCAACAAGGGCCGGAGGAAGCATTTGTTACGCGCTTTTGGACAGAGGGGCGGCTAGTGCAATTCGTGGGCATCTTCACTTCCCGCGTAGAGTCTGGGACAATATTCACGGTGCGCGACGTTGGTCAGTTGCTGCGATGGACCAGGGAGTCTATTGTGCCGTTTTATAACCAAGTTCGGGAACCGCTGCTGAGACGCACACATGCCAATCACAACTCATTCAAGACATCGCACGTTTCGTCCACGTGGCGTTCCCGCCGGATCTTCGGCCGATCGCGATGCGTCCGGTGGCACAGAACGGCTGAGACCGTCAACTTGCTGCGTATTACGGTTCATGTTTCTGGCCGTGATGGCGCTCTTGCCGACGGCCGTGAACTTGCCGGGGGCAGAAACCAGGGAGATCGAGGCGTTACGGACCGACGTGACAAATCTGTGCCGTCACTACGTGGCCGGATTTGGGAGCGCTGCGACTCGATTAGTATATCACCATCGGCTGAATGGACCGTTGGGGGTCGGCGCACTGTCCAGCCCGGCCGAAATCGCGGCGGGCACGGTGAACGGCAAGCCGCTTCCGTATGGGTACGGGTCCGGAATCCAGGACGTCGCCCTCGAAAATGGCCAGTTGCTCTTCGCGTTGTGTGACGTGTTTGACGCGACGCGCGATCCCACGATTGGTAAAATTGCACGGTCGGTTTTCCGTGGAATGCGACGGATCGCGACCGCCTCGCCCGTACCCGGATTTGTCCCGCGCGGTCCGCATCCGGACGGCAAGAGCTACTATCGTGACTCGTCCCGCGACCAGCATGCCGCGATGGCCGAGGCGCTGTGGCGATATGGCCGGAGTGCGTTGGCCACGGTCGACGACCGTCAGTTCATTGCCGGCGAGTTAGGCGAAATGGCTCGGCGCATGGAAGCCAACGACTGGAAGATCCTGGTCGAGGACGGGAGTCATATCGCGCACGTCGGTTATAGCTGGCGGCAATCAACTCCGATCGGCGCGATCTCACTGCTGTCCTTCCTCGCCATGGTAGCCGATGCAACCGGCGACCCGCATTGGCAGGCTGTCTATGACGAGTACTCGAACGAGAAGAGTGCATTTCGGTGGCGGAAATTACTTGATCCGAACGGCGTGGAGCAATGGAAGCCATTGACACTTTACAGCAATCAATTCAGCCAGGCACTGCTCGCGTTGCGACGCGCCGAGACACATCCGCGGCGGCAACGGCAGATAGCCGAGCTTCAGCGACGGCTTGCGCGCCGGGCCCTGCGAGCCAACGTTTTTGACCCGACGTTCTGGCGCCGTCTCGATTGGGCCGGCAGCGAGGCAGATGCCGTCGCGGCACAACGTCTCGCTCGACTCGGGCTCGCGCTGGCCGAACCACGCAGCGCACGCGCGCTCTTCGATTTGTTCGATCCGGCCTGGATGCGATCCCGGGACGGGGTGGTTCAGTCCACCGGCAACAAGCTCTGCTTCGGGATCCCCACCGCGGCATTCCATATGGCTTTGACCAGCGAAGATCCGGGCATGGTCGCGGAAGTGGCAAGTTCCGTTCGCCGCATGGTCCAAATCATGCTCAAGCATGGGCCGGACTACGATCGGGGTGAGAACTATAACCGGACGGTAGTGCTTGGCTTGCTGCTCTGGGCGGCGGAGGTTGGTAATGCCGGTGACAGACCGAAACAGGACCCGGATCCCACGCTCATTCAGCCGGGTATTGGGCCTGCGATGGACGTTGATTTTCAGGACGGTCTCCTGTACGTGATCGGTGCGGGCAGGCTCCAAGTAGTGGATATGGCCGATCACGGAGCGCCGGTCGTGAAGGGAACGATTGGTGGCCTGGGGCATGTTCGCCAGCTGTGCGTCGACCGCAAAACAGCCTATGTGACGTCACGAGAAGACGGGCTGTACATCGTGGATGTCTCAGCACCGGAGCGCATGCGTGTCCTGGCCCACTATGACACGATCGAATTAGCCACGGGAATCGCGGTCGCTGGCGATGTGGCGCTGGTCGCTTGCCGCACGGCCGGCGTAGAACTGATCGACGTCTCGTCGCCGGGACGTCCATCCCACTTGAGCACGGTTCGCACGGGCGAAGCCCAGTCGGTTCGTGTCCGCGACGGCATTCTGTACGTGGGCGTGTGGGGTTCGGCGGAGTTGGTGATTTGCGACATTTCCGATCCGTACGCGCCGACCATCATCGCACGCGCCAAACTGGATGGCTATGGGGATGGAGTCGACATCCGGGGCGATTACTGTTACGTAGCGACGGGGCACCACGCCAAGAGCCAACCGCACGCGAAGCCGAGCGATCCCGGATACGGCCGCGGCCACGGTTTGGAGATCTTCAATGTCGCCGATCCCAGTCGTCCGAAGTTCGTTAGCCGCGTCAAATTTCCGCCGTTCTACCGCCTGGGCATGGACATGTGGGAGGTGCGCGTTACGGATCGGTTCGCATTCGTGGCCGACACGTACAACGGCGTATTCGTTGTCGACATTTCCGAGCCGAGTGAACCGCGCGTCGTGACCCATCGAGGCCTCCCTTATATCGCCCGGCGCGACGCGCCAAGCCCAGCCGCCGGCATTACGGTCGGCGACGGCGCCGTTTTTGTCGCCGGCGCGTGGTCCGACGTGTACGCCTTATCATGGGATACGTCAGCAACATGTCGAGCGCACGACGAGGACCTCCCACCCACTATTGGCCGTGCCCCGGCACCAACGGCCGACCCGCGTTTCCGTGTGTACCATCCACCTGGCCAGGTCCACGCGGTTGACTTCGACCATGCCGTGGCCTTCGTCGCTTGTGGAATCGCGGGGCTCCATGCAATTGAAATCGCGCCGCGAATTCGTGTCCTGGCAACCTACCCGACGGACGGGTTCGCGTTCGGTGTCGCCACCGCGGACGACCAGGTCTACGTCGCCGAAGGCATGGGCGGGCTATCGATTTGGAAGCACACGGGCGGTGGACAGCTCAAAGTACTCGGACGCTACCGTGTGCCCAACAATTCGGTTCGCCAAGTCGTGGCCGTGGCGCACAAGTACCTTCTCCTGCACGTCGGCCCGTCGACACTCCACATTGTCGACGTTGGCGAGCCGAGCAAGCCAACACGTGTCCTTGAAGATTGTCGGCTTGGTCTGTTCTACTACAACCCGCTGGCCCGGGGGCTGCTCGCTGGTCGTTACGCCTGTTGCCACTGGCATGTAAGCGGCTTGTATTGGTACGACTTCGCCGGTTGCACACCACGGTGGTCCGGCGAGCGTTATGCATTCCGTATCGGATCACGCAACGGTGTGGCGTTTCTGGGCGACCGGGCGCTGGTCACGTGTCGTGGCGGCTACGCCTTCATCACGCCGACAGAACACGACGCGCCCGAGGATTTGGGCATGTGCCGTGTTTCCGGCACGGCGTTTTACGGCAAACCAACGGTTGCCATTGATCGGCTCTTTGTCTCCGATCGGAATACCGGAATCGTGACCGCGCTGGATATACGCGATCCCCGTAAGCCGCAACTCATCGATCAACTGCGGCTACCGGAGCACCCGGGATTGGTCACCCTTCACGACGGCATTCCCATCATCCCGGCAGGCTATCAAGGGCTGTTGGTCTGGGATGGGCTATCAAGACTGTGAGACCGGGTTTTGGGACCGGTTCTTAGTTTGAGCTGGTGACTTCAACGAGGACCAGGGTCACGTCATCGTGGGGCGGTGCCTCGCCACGAAACAGGGACAGGTCGGCCTGCACGCCATCGACCACTTTGTGAATATCCAGGTGGCCTTGTCGCCGCATGCTGTCGACAAGACGTTGGCGTCCGAAACAGTCAGCGTCTTCCGCGCGTTGAGTCTCGGTGACGCCGTCGGTGACCATCATCACGCGGTCCCCGGAACGGATCGGCATGGTGCCCACATTCCAACTGGCATTGTCCCTGATACCGAGAATCAACCCCGTGGATTTCATTTCTTCCAATTTACCATCATTGTGCCAAAGCCACGCGGTTTCATGTCCGGCGCTGGCGTACGACAACTCCGCATGACCGGTATCGATACGGACGATCAACATGGTTGCGAAGTCACCCGGCAACGTCACATCGATCAGACGCCGGTTGATATACTCGAGCATCACATCCGGCGTGTGTGATTTCTCGGCGGCGTCTGCCAGAAACGACTTGAGCATTGCGGCGCTCATGGCCGCCGGCACTCCGTGGCCGGTCACATCCGCCAGGCAGAACAGGGAAACAACGGGCGTCAGGGGCAAGACATCATAAAAATCGCCGCCGACTTCGTCCGCCGGCTGAAAGAGCGAAGCCACGGCCAGGCCCGGGGTTTCGCAGTGGTTGGGCAGCAGATGTTCCTGGATTTCACGTGCCTTTTGCATTTGTGCGGCCCGATTGCGATCCGCCGCAACCAACGCGGCGCTCATGGATGTGATTTCCGTGGCCAGATAGTCCAGCTCGGCGCAGTCGAAATGCCCGGCGTCCGCGGCAAGGTTGCCACGGCCGATTTGGCGCACGGATCGGACGAGTCGGTTGATCGGTCGTGTTACAATACGCATCAGGACAAGGTTAATAATCACGGCCAGGGCGATTGCCAGGACCACAACGCCGATCATATGGCGGAAGATTTCCGAGCGTACGGTGGCGCGCACGTTGCGCAGACTTTCCGAAACATAGACGACCAAATCGGCCTGGACCGCGCGTCCGGCGACCAGCTCAATATCGCCAATATGAGCACGGCCGTCCGGCGCCATGGATGCCAACTGCATCGCGTGGAACATCTCCGGTGAACCGCGATGATGGGCCGTCGCCTGCAGCGTGACTCGTCCAAACTGGACCGCGATATGATGGCCCGGCGACTGCTCCTCCCGCATTCGACCACATACGCGGTCGACGAATGCCTGCACCGTTTCCGTTCCATAGACATGCAGCTGTTCAACCGCCGGCAGCAACGTCTTGGCTTCCTCCTCCAGCGTGATGCGTTTTTCGGCCAATCGCGTGCGCAATTGCTGACGATACTCGATGACGAGAAACACGGCCACCAGGCCGATCAACGTCGCGTTCACGGCCAGAAGTAGCTGACGGCGGATGGTCCGGCGTACCAATGGCGTTGCGTCGTGTGTCATCTGCGTGAGCTCGATCTTCCTATCTTGCAAGCGTTTGGTCAAAGGCAACTTACAACGGTTCGCACGCCGACCTATCGATCAAGAAATACGGGGGCGAGAAGGGCAAAAATGGTCATTGCGAAATACCGTCGTCCAGCAATCAAGTCATCACGTTAGATGCGCGAGCCGGCCCGTTTCTTCACGGAATCGTGATAATTCTTCCTTGCTTCTCAACCGGGCTTGATGCGTGCTTCGTAACAAAAACACGTGCTGATCCGGGGTATCACCGCCAACACGGGATTTGCCGACGCACGCGCCGGCAGCGAGAATTCGGTCTTCATCGAATCCGCGATTTCGCTGGCAGGCGTGTGAAGTCGCGGAGCGATTGGATGTCTTCACTTCCTGGCGCATGCAACCGCGCAACGAGCCGGTAGTTGCCGATCCGTGCCGGGACGTCGACGGTGAATGGGACCGATTGCTGGCCCAACGGCCGCACGGTCAGTTCGCGTTGACCGCTCCAGTGCCGACCAGTCTCGGAAGTCAACGTCAGCGTCAGCGTGCCTTTCCATGGTTTGTACCGGTCGTTGATCACCACGACAGGCACGCGAAGCTGGTTACCCTTGAGCGGCAGTTTGCCTTTCCAAAAATCAATCATCAGACCGACCGGCGCGAAGGCATCGCGAACATATTTGTAGAAATAGTGTTCGAAGTTCAGCTTTTCCAAGTCCAGGAAGTTATCGCTGGTCGGGCAGAAGTCATCGCTGGTTCGCGAGTTATCCAGACCGCAGAAGTGCAACACGCCAGCACACTTTCTGCGGCAACGCCAGAATTCGGTCATCGCCGCGAGTGTTCGGGCGTAGTAAAGCCGCCGCTGCTGGACCGTCGCATTCTCACCCACCAGGTTCTTGTAGACATCGATTGTCAGAGTGTTTGGCGACCCATCGCGGTTCAGCCACAGCCATCCGTATTCGTTGATGATGTATGGAGGGCGCGGGATCTTCGGGCCGTTGTTCGGAACGCCGGTCTCTTTGGCGAATTGCTCTAAGTTGAAGGTCCTCTTGCGGGCTCGATAAGGGTGGTACTCACTAACGTCGCCAGACGCCTGGGGCGTGCCCCAGCCGTTGTCCCACGGCCGGTGCGACAGGTCCAGTGGCCGCGCCAGCGCGATCGCCTTGGCGAGCACCGGCGTGTCGCCCGTTTCGTTTTGCGCGTCCCAGATCACAACGCAGGGATGATTCCATCGGTCGCGCATCCACTCCGTCCATTCCGCGGCCAGGTGCCCTGCCGTGATTTCCGCCGGCCAGAAATCCCGACCGTACCAGATCGGAAACTCATCCTGGATCAGAAAGCCCTCCTCGTCGGCGATCTCATACCACTTCTCTGGTGGAAAACCAATGCAATAGCGCAAGCTGTTCCAATACATATCCTTGAACCGGCGATGCAGCTTGCGGACCCATGCTTCGTCCCACGGTTTGCCCATGCGCGATTTGTCTTCGAAGAAGCGGAAGATGCACACGTTGGAACCGCGCATGAAGTACGGCCTGCCGTTCAAGATCACTCTGCCGGTCTGGGGGTCCGTCGCGAATGATCGCATGCCGAAACGCGTGGTGTGAGCGTCCGCGCCCGTGTCGATTTCCAGCGTATAGAGGAACGGATCCTCCGGCGACCACAAGTGGCAGCCTGGAATCGGGATCGTCATGTCGAACGGATGCTTGCCATGAGCCTCAATGCGAATTGGGATCGAGCGGCGACTGCCAGCATCGCGGCCTGATTTCCATTCGCGCACCTTGGCGTGCAGTTGCACCGACACGGCGTTATCACTCGCGTTGGCGACTTCCACCACTGCTCGTATCGATCGGCCGGGCAGGTCGGGCACGGTCTGCACATTCACGACATGTGGCGTGTCGGCAAGGATCAACTCGACCCGATCATAAATGCCGGGGATGTAGCGAAGTTTCGCGAAGTCAAATCCCCACGAGGATCCGGGCATGCCGGCCGCGGGCGACGCGCCGATCCGGATGACCAACTCGTTCTGTTGGCCGTTACCCAACATGTGTGGTCGCAGGTTGAAGAAAGCCGGCGTGAAGTTCGGTGCGTGGTCGCCGAGCAATCGGCCGTTCAGCAGGACGTGCGTACCGTACTTGGCCTTGTACAGTTTTAGTTGTGCTACTGGCGGGACCGGGCCCTTGACAGCAAACGTCGTGCGATACCAGAACGCCTGCCGTTTGGGATCCGCTGGCCGAGTCGCGGGGTCGCGGTGGTCCTTCGGGACCGCTCCCACGTCATCAAACGGCGGGGTGGCCAGATCGGCGAGTCCCGGCACCCGTGCCTTGTGTGTGAACTTCGTCGGGATTTCGTCCATCGATCCTTCGGCGATCTGCCACACACCGCTCAGGTCGATGACTTGACGTGGCGCGCAAGACGCTATTCGCGTCAGCAGCAGGACAAAGAAACACATCGTCAGCGGCAAGGTCCAACGCATGATGCGGGCCTCAGACATAAAGAGTGCGCATAACGGATATCCAATTCGTTGGCGTCGTTCCGGTCGGGCGAATCGCGGAAGTCCTCCAGGGCGATCGAGAGGAACAGCGGCCCATTCTGGTGCGGCGCTTCGGCGGCGCGGCCCGACGCCTTGCCGCGTCAGCGATGAAGTCGCTCTTCGAACACGAACCCTTCGCCGCAAGTTTGCAAATGCTACGTCTGCGTATGATAATACTCTCAACCCTCGCCTGACGCCAGGCTTTCGAGAAAAAGGACGTCCAAACGTATGCGAAAAGTAAACACCATCCTGGTCGTGTTCGTGGTGGTCGTGGCCGGCAGCTTGTTCGGTTTGAAGAACAAGACATCCTAAGTCTTGGTCTGGTCTTTGATGCTAGCGACCGATGGTAGCGTCACTAACTCCAGAGCGGAACGCCGCTGTGTCGAAAACCTAGGGTGTCTCCTAATGCTTTCTTAGGGTAGCCGTTCACGACACCTGCTATCAAGGAACACTAATCTTCACTGATCAACACTAATGATGCCGCCCCGTAAAGTCTCCAACACGCAACAAAAAATCCGGCAGGTCGTGGAAAAGTCGAAGGCACTCTAATTGGACAACGCCACTTTAGAAGCTGGGCATGCCATGTCGTCGTTAATCGTTATTTTCTGGTGTAGCTATCTTGCCTATTATGAAAAGTGGCGCTGTCCAACTAGGCGATGGCGGAGATTTGAGCTAAGGGGTGGCGTGGTGATTTCGCGGTGGTTGACTATAATCAACGGTCGCGGGTCAGGAACGATAACGCGATTTCAGACCGTACGAAGCGCTTTTTGGGCGGCACAGGTAGAGCGGTTCTAGAGGTTGAAAAGTTGGTATTGTAGCGAAATACGTTTCTTCCGGTTTTTCTGTCGTTTGCCAACACTCG
>CAZSOG010000021.1:0-14337 GCA_964607555.1 uncultured Pirellulaceae bacterium
AACCTTCGCGAACGTGGGTGAATGGAACTTCTATCCGGCCGGAAATGATCCAACGCGTCTGATCGACGAGCATTGGTACATGACGCCCTATTATTACGTCCGCGATACTTACTATCTTAAGCCGTACTTCCCGTTGACCGGTGTCAATTTCACGAATGACAACTATGTGGCCGGGCCGCTCGAGGACTGGACGCGGGGAGCCTGCACGTTCAATGGAAAAAACCAATATGCCGTGTGCCCCAACACGAAGCTGAACCAGACACTGACCATCCCGATCAAGTTCCGGTGGGATAAGAGCGGTCAGACGGAGAACCGGAAAGTCACGGGCAGGGATTTCAAGAGCCCGCAAGTCTATGACTCGAATTTCCTGATCGAAGCCTATTTCAAGACCGAGCCGGGGTACACAAAGAGCATTTTGTGCCAGAAGATGCGCGGTGCGGGGTATTCACTGCGTGTCAATCCGTCGGGGGGCGTTACGTTCGCGGTCAGCGGCGGGGCAACGCGCGCTGACGTGCGTAGCACGTTCGCGGTCCATGACG
Source organism: uncultured Pirellulaceae bacterium (assembly GCA_964607555.1). GTDB lineage: Bacteria > Planctomycetota > Planctomycetia > Pirellulales > Pirellulaceae > JAJSAJ01. Next base: position 540 of record CAZSOG010000021.1, read on the forward strand.
GCAAGTGGCATCATGTCATAGCCGAGTGCGATCGAGGATTGCGGACGCTTGTGCTCTATATCGATGGGAAAATGCGCGCCGCGGCATCTGGAATTGACAGTTCCGTGTCGCTCGAGAACTCATCTGATCTGTATGTCGGCGGGACTCCGGAAGGCGGCTTTTTTCATGGAACGTTCGAGTTCCTAAGGATTTCACTGGGCACGCTCAAGGACGCAAAGACCGACATCGATGAGCTCTATGCATGGGAATTCAACGGCCCGTTCCTGTACGATTTTACCGGCAATAAGCCGCGCGGAAAACGCGACGCTGGCGCGCTTGAAAGGGTAAAGTGAGATCGTATCCGGTTATCCCCACGCCACGGAGGTCAGAATTCCCACCAGCAACGCCAAACCGATCGACAAAGCGATGAGCCCCGCAATGGCAACGAGCAACAACTTTCCGCGCGCGGGAACCGTGGCTCTCAACGCGTCCAACTTTCCCTCGCGCCGCAACCTTTCGAAATATTCCGGTCGTTCTTCGCGCATTTCCTCTTCGCTGACCAAGCCTGTCAGGATGGACATGTCGAGTGGAAACTTATCGGGTCGCAGGTGCGTGCTGAAGAAGTGAATGGAAAAGACGAAGCCAGTGGCTAACAGAGCTTGGGTCGAGTGGATCACCTTGGCGATGTTCATGGTTTCGCCTGGTAGGAAGGAGCAGAACAGACTTGGGTACCACAAGATCAGGCCGGTCAACCCGATGATCACAATGTCCGCACAGGCGCCCCACATGTCGACCTTTTCCCAATAAGCCCAGCGTTCGAAGGTCGGCTTCGGTCCCCGTCCAATGAACCAACGGATCATCTTCACGAAGTCTTTTAGGTCGCGCACGTTGGGCATGGGCGAGTCGGGGGCGAACATGCGTTTCAGCAAGGAACCGCCGGCGCCGCGTCTGGTAACAAGCCGAGTGAGCATGAAAATAACATAGACCACGAGGCAGCCAATGTTGATCAGACCAAATATTCTGTGCCAGTGGCCAGTCGATTCAAACCCGCCCAGGTAGAAGGCAAGTGTTCGCGCCCACTCGTGTTGACTGTACTTGAGCGGCAGTCCCGTTGACGCGAGTCCCAGAAATGAGACGACCATGATCGTGTGGCCCACGCGATGGAACGGCGAGAATCGTGTGATGGCCGTCGTCCCGGGCGTAAGTGGCTTCGGGCGTCCGTGCCTGAGCACCTGAATCAGGTTTCGAGTGAACCACAAGAACGAGTGGAGGCCGAAGAAGCTGAATGTGCCGATCAATAGCGTCATTAGCGCGACGTAGACCACATGGAGTACCAGGCTCCGTTTGGAATTGTGATGATTGGCGTGCGGGTCGAAGTCCAGGAAATTCACGACCGCGTCCGGGTGGCACTGCTGGCATGTCGCGAGCCGGTTTTCTCCGGGCGCCAATCGGCCGTTCGGATCGTCAAGGGGAAGAATATCATGGGCGCCGTGGCAGTCGGAGCATGTCGCGCCGGGAACGTACCCCAATTCGGTCAGCTCCCCATGCATGCTGATTTCGTACGTGCTCAACAATTCGATGTGGCAGTTACCGCAACGGCCCGCGGCCCCCAATCGGAACGCGGTGGAATCCGGGTTGGGCAGGTCGTGGTCGTGGCCTTGGTGGCAGTCCGTGCAGGTTGGTCGCCGCTTGATCTCGCCACCTGGCGCGACCACGGTGGTCTTTCCCCCCAATCCATTACCCGCGCCATGCACACTATGGCGGAGCCGTTCCGCGATAAAGCGATGACACTTCGAGCACGTGGCGGCGACGTTGGTGGCGTGGAGCGTCGACCGCGGGTCCTTGGCGGGATAGATCGCGTGAGCGCCGTGGCAATCGGCGCAGACTGCCGCGGCCACCAGCCCCGATTCAAGCAGGCCGTGGCCATGCGCGCTCTTGTCGTATTCCTTCAACTGCTTGTCGTGGCAGCCCCCGCAAAGCCGCGTCTGTTTGACGGCACTGACAGGCGAGTTCGGATCGTCGATTGCCAGGATATCGTGCGTCTTTTCGCCGTGGCATGTGGAGCACGGGAGTGGCCGTTTGTTTCCATGTTCATCCTGGCCCGCTTTGGCATGGACACTCTGGTGCAGCGCGGTGTTTTCGTCCTTGTGGCATTCCAAGCACGCCTGTTGCACCTTGGTCAACGGGAGCCGGAACGGCGTGATTCCCAAGGTGTTTGTCACGACCTCCTGCGCATGAGCGCCGGCTTCGTCAAGAGCGGTCGGATTACCGCCGTGGCAGTCATGGCAGCCGACGCCCCTCTTGAAATGGCCGGCGTTTGCAAGCCGCGCCTTGGCAATGTAGAATTTTCGCTTCTCGCCCCGAAAAACCTCGGGGGTCGTATGGCACAGAACGCAGGTGCTCACGTCCGTGGACAACTTGGACAGGGCGGGTGGCTCGATCATCGCGCGCTCGGCGTGCATCGTGCCTTCGGCAGCGACCGCGGCGTCGCCGGCAGCGACGGCCGTAATGCAGAACAATAGCGTGGCGCGCAGTAGTTTCATTCCACTGTTTTCACTTGACGGGCAAATTGACTTTTCGGGTGCCGATTTCCAACGCGCGGAAAATCGACGACAGCTTTTCCTCGATGGCTCGGGTGAGCGTGTTCGCGTAGTGGATGTTGTGGATGTCGTTGCCGACACGGAGGAAGGCCAAATCATGCTGTATTTTCGCAAGTTGTTTTTTCAGTGCGATTGTTCGATCGGGAGCGAGGTCCGCCACGTCAAGTCTCGACTGGGCGTTTGCGATCCTGACGGCGATGCCATCCAGCGACGCTCGGAGCGTCTCGTGCATCGACCAGAGCTTCGTGACCGCTGATTTGTCGTGACATTCCGCACAGCTTGCAGTCGTCGCTTCCTTCAGCACGGTGCCGGTTGCCGAGACCTCCTCTTTCCGGTGGCAGGAAGGGCATCGGATGCGCGCGGAAATCATCCCACTCGGCATGGAGGCAATCGTTTCGGCGCCAACTCCCCGGAGCATGTTCACCTGCTCACGGTGGTGATCGGGGTGGCACAATGCGCAGTTTGACGCGGCGTGCTCGATATTCTCTTGATCGATCGAGTGTTCGATCGTCAAATGACACTCGAGGCAATCAATCTTATGATCCGTCACGTGCATCTGGTGCAAGAAAACGTGGTCGTCAATCCGCTTGAGGTCGTTTTCCCGGTTATGGCAAACGGAACATCGTTCGCGCGGCACATTGCCGTTGCCGCGGATCACGTCGCTATGGCAATTCGCGCAATCCACGCCACGTTCATAGGCGAGGTTGTGATCGAACAGAGTCCCACCGCCAAGATCGTATTCGCGCGCGGGAATCTGGTGGCAGCGAGTACAGGTGCCCAACCCTTCGTTGAGGTGTTCATCCTTGAAATGGCAGAGAAAACAAGTGGAGAGTGTTACGGAAATGTGGGTACTCGGATCGGCCTGGCCGTGGCAACTCGTGCAGCGAAGTTTCTTGCCGCGACGCATTTTCTTCAAATGGGGTGTGTGATCGAAATGGATTCCTTGAAACTCGACCCGGCCGGACAGGAGACGCGTTTCGTGGCAGCCGGATCGAAGACAACTTGCATCAGAAACTTCGGCCGCGGGACGCGGACCCTCGTTGCTGGTGACGTATTTGGATAACTGAACCAACCCGGCCAGCTTGCCTCGAATCTCTTCGCCAAATCCCGGGGAAAAGTGGCATTTGATGCAGGTGACCTGGCTGTGGGTCGAGTGCTTCCACGACTGGTAATACGGCTCCATGATATGACACGAGTGACAGAATGAAGGGCGCGACGTGTAAACGGCGGCGAAACCGGTGAAAGCCACCACGAGAAACAGAAACGCCCCAAGAACGGCCACAGTCCGCAGCAGTGGCAAACGAAGCTTCGTCCACAGGCCTCGGCGTGCGTGAATGGCCTGGTCGCGCGCGGCGTTCGGCGTCGGCGCGGCGCGCGCAGCGGTCCGGCTTGTCTCTTCCGGAACGGCGTTGTTTTCGCTCATCATCCCATTATCCTATCGTCGTCACCAGCACCAGCACCATCAGCCCCAGACCCAACGTGAAAACCAGCGCGCCTGCCAGAAACACGAGCAAAAGTCGGTGTTGCGACGGCGCGGGACGGCGGAGTTCGTCCAGCTTGCCCTCGCGCGCGAGCCGGTCAACGAACTCCGCGCGATACCTCCGCATATGCTTTTCGCTGACCATGCCGGTCAAAGCCGACAGGTCCAGAGGGAACTTCTCCGGGCGGAAGTGCGTATGGTACACGTGGAACGTAAAGAGTAAAGTCGCGGCAAGTATGGCGATCTCGCCGTGGATAACCTTCGCCACATTCAACACCGTGCCAGGCAGGAATCGGCAGAAAATATTTGGATACCAGAGCAGCAAGCCCGAGCCCCCGACGACAATGGCCATCAAATAGACCATCCAATAATCGAACTTCTCCCAATACGACCAGCGTTCGAAACTGGGGCGGTGTCCCAATCCGAAAAACCAGCGTATCATGCAAAGCAAATCCCTCACGTCCTTGGCGTTGGGAAGGCGGGAATCCGGGCCAAATAAGATTGTTCCCCACCCGACTTTTTCCCGTCGGCGCGCGAGTATCCCGCCAATTCCACGCACCACGTGCGTGACGCAACCGACGATCGCCACAAAAGCAAAAAAGAGATGCCACACGGCGATCGATTGGAAACCACCCGACCCTCTCGCCAATGACTTGGCCCACGCTTGATCTCCGTGTTTCAACGTCAAACCGGTCAGGAGCAACCCCAAGAACGACAGGAATAGAAAAGCGTACAAGACCCTTTCCGCAAGCTTGTAACGCACCAGGGTCGATTCCCCCGCGACCAGCGTCTCATGACGTCCGCGGACAATCGCTTGAATAAACGACCGAACGAACCACAGGAAACCGTGAATGAGAAAGAACGCGAGAAATAAGTAGAACATTCCCCGCATACTGACGTAGACCAGATGTAGCCGCGGATAGCGGGCAGCATCTTCGTAGTTTGCGTGAGGGTCCATCTGGCTGAAGTTGGTGACCGCTCCAACGTGGCATTGCCGGCAGACGCGGAGCCGGCCCGCCGGCGTTGCCAAGGGCGAGCGTGGATCGTCCACCGCGGACATTCGATGCGAGCCGTGGCAGTCGGCACAATCGGCGGCCGCCGCGTAACCGAGTCGAGACAACTCCCCGTGCATGCTGATCGCATATCGGCCCGTGAGGTGCGGATGGCAATTCCCGCAGCGATTCGACAATTGCAAGCGAAAGACGCTGCCACTGGGATTGTGCATCTCATGCCCCAGGTGGCAGTCAGTGCAGCTCGGGTTCCGTTTTGGTGTCGCGTCGATGCCGCCAACCACCGCGCCTTTCCTTGGCTTGAGCCTCGCTCCCGTTTCGACGTCCTTCTCCAGCACGTCGCTGCCCGGACCTTGGCCGCCATGAACGCTCTTGTGGAGCCGCTCCGCAATCGACTTGTGGCACGTTCCACACGTTGCGTCGACATGCGAGAAGTGGAGGGTCGAACGCTCGTCCGCGGCGTAATATATTCCGTGCGCGCCGTGACAATCGGCACAGACCGCCGAAGCCAGCAGGCCCGATCGGTAAAGGCCACGCGCGTGGACCGTTGTCATGTATGTCGACAATTCCTCTTCGTGACAGCTACCGCACGTTCCCACTTGATGGTCAAGAAATACGGGCGACCGGCTGTCCGTTATCCGGAGCATGCCATGCGCCTTCTCGCCATGGCATTTGCCACAACCGAGCATCCGGCCTGAACCGTCAGCGTTCTTCTCGCCGGCGTGGACGTGGACACTCTTGCGAAGTTCCAACGTCTGATCGTGGTGGCAGTTCGCACACGCGCCTTGCACCGCGCTGAGAGGACGAAGGAAAGGACGTATGTTTCCTCCCGGAGCGCGCTGCGTCGCGTGGGCATCGTCGAGATTGGTCGTATATGGATCGCCACCGTGGCAGTCGTGGCAGTTGACTCCTGCCAGCCAATGAACGTCCTCGGACAGGCTCTCCAAGGAGATATGAAGTCGTCGCTGCTCACCCTTCCAGGAATCGGCCCTGGCGTGGCACTCAACACAGGCGTTTTTCGCGATCGGAATCCGTGAACCAGGTACCACCCGCGCACGAACGCTCGCTACGGCACCACCCGACATCAACACCAGTAGAAGAACCCTCAACGACAATCTCATCCTGCAGCTTTCAGACGCCGAGCGAACGGGTGGAATGGCAGTACCAATGTCTTTCAGCGTAATTGGATTATTCTGACCGGTCAAGGGCTAACCTCGTGTGGCTGAAGTGCAGTTCAGTCTTGGCGGATTCCAACGACCGAATTCAACGATAACGCCCGCGCACCACACCGCGGTGAAGGAGATGCCGCGCGTGTCATCTCGCTCGGGGGGAGTGCGACACGCGGGCGACTAGGGATTTTACCTAGTGGCGATAGGTAACTCCAGGACATGCCGAATGTGCACCACTAGGTTTTTTACATGGACGTGATAATGCGCAAACGATAGGACCGAACCGAGACAAATAACTAGCGATTTAGGCCAAATGGCCATTGATCCATCAAAGCACGTATATTCTAATAGACGCATGTGTTGTGGCGTCTTCAGCTCGTGCCGTTGTTGACGCCCGGGTGGAGACATCATTTCAACCGAGGAGATTCGCCATGCAACCGAACAGTCGTAGAGGGTTTTTTCGGCATCTTGCCAAGCTTGGAGTGATCGGAGGCGCGGGCGTGTGTGCCGCGCAGAGCGGGTGTGTACCCCTCCCGTTCTTGCCTTTTCCGGTGGGTGGTGACGGTCAGTCCGACGGTAACCAGCCAAACGATGACACGACGGCCACCTGGCCGTACCCCTACAGCAAACTTGATGTGGAGGCCATTCGCAAACGTGGCCATCAACAATTCTATGAGGGTGACTGTTGTTACGGCGCGTTCTCCGCGATCGTTCTTGCGCTTGCGGACAAGGTTGGGGCGCCATTCACGAGCATGCCAGTCGACATGATGCGATATGGCAAAGGCGGCATGTACGGGTACGGAACCCTTTGTGGCACGGTCAACGGCGCGGCAGCCGCCATCCAACTCGTGACGGACGAAGCGACCGCGGCGCAGGTCATCACGGAACTCCTGAACTGGTACGCGTCGACGGCGTTCCCGTCGGACACCGCGAACGGTTACGCCGTAAATCACGAGTACTTGGTTGAAGAGCTCAAGACTGACGAGCGCCTGACCCAGACGGTGGCCGGGAATGTTCTATGCCATATTTCCGTCAGCAAATGGTGCCTGGCGGCCGGATACGCTAGTGGTTCGGAGGAACGTAAGGAACGCTGCGCGCGCCTCGCCGGCGACGTGGCTGCCAAGGCGGTCGAATTGCTCAACGCCGTGGCCGACGAAACGTTTACGCCAACGCTGACCAGTCCAGGCGAACAAACCGGTTGCATGGCCTGCCACAAGCCCGGGCTCGAGTTTTCTGGCGGCAACTTCACGCAGGGCAAAATGGACTGCACGACGTGTCATGTGGACCCGGTGATCGTGCCGCACGATTTCTAAGGCGACGTCGGTCCGTTCGGCGACCGAACATGAAATCAGGGTCAGATCCCCATGCCGTGGCATTTCTTGGTAATCGAAAGCACGACCATTCAAATTCTCCGAGCATTTCCATGATCGTTTATCGACGCGCCAACACTGCATGCGACGGCTGCATGGTTAGCTGTTTTTCGTAAGCGCCTGTAGTCCACATTGGTCAGAAAATACAACGGCATGGGATCTGACCGCCACGTCTTCTTCGATGGGCTGAGAGCCCATCGTACGGCCTCGCGCCAAAGTATTGTTGCAGCTTCTAATTGCAATTCAGTACGTTGCGACTGTGAATGTGGTTGGCTTCGTCGAGCACCACCGTCGTCACGGAAAGGTGTCTCTGCTGGTGCTGCGATGCTTTCGCACGGAGCCAATCGTCGGCTTCTGCCTGCCCACGCGAAATTGGCGACGCCGGTGGCCGCGTTCCAGTCGCTTGCGGCGAAAGCCCGCCGGCAGCTTGACGCCGCGCACGTGTCACCCCGCATGGTCAAAATGCGCGGGGCATGAAGCCGATCGATGTTTCGAGCCACTTGCCGCAGCTACAGCCACCACCGGCCTCGGGTGCCAGAATCATGCCGCAAGCCGGGATGGTACTCAGCCAGCAGCCTGGTCGCAATCGAGACCACTGCGCCATCTGGTTCGAATCGGGGTTCCACAATGTGACATCAGCGTGGCGAAAAATAATCCCGGTTCGTGCCGCGACGTACGTGCCGCAACCGCCCGCGGGCATTTCCACGGGCAGCTTCTTTCCCGTCTGTAAATCAAAAACGGCCGGTCGAAGATAGACGCGTTCGCCTAGAACGACGGGCCGTGACAGTGCCTTCCCATGATCCCCCTTCCCTTGAAACCAGGGACAGTCGGCATGCCACAACGGCTTGCCGTGCTGATCATCGAATGCGTAGAGTCCGCACAATGTATTGGCCGACGTGGAAATCAACAAACGGCCTTGGGCGTGAATCATGTAAATGGCAACCGTACCCGGCGTGATATGGAGAGCGCTCTCCCAAAGTTGCTCACCGGTCCGCGTGTCGAGCGCCACAAGATATTGGTCAGACCACAGTTCGGGCATCTCCAGGCGGCGCGACGTCGATGCCAATACTTTGGAATTGCGACAAGCAATGAAATAGAGTCGACCTTGGGCCGCTGAGATCGTTGAGTTCAGAGCAATGCCGTCGGCATGGGTCCATAACCGCTTGCCGGACTTGAGATCTTGCGCGAACAGGCGATCGCTGCACACCTTGCCCGTTTCCGGACCGCTGCGCGCGTCATACCAGCCGGGTTTGCCCCAGAAGCTGGCGTACATCGTGCCCGCGCGCACCGCGCTGCCGAGCAGCACATTCCCTTCCCGTGCTACGTACCCCCAATCAAATCCAGGGGACTGGTGTTCCGGCAGGGATGGTATGGCGTCCGGCGCTGTCGCTACGGAATGGACACGCACGATTCGGCCCGTTCGGCCGTCAATCTGCCAACAGCCGTCGCGCACCGCGACAAAGACGTGATCACGGTCCGCACACCAGTTGCTGCAGTCGCGCGGCATGTTGTACCGGCCAAGCGTTGGCATCTCCAATGACCACAAGATCGTGCCGTTGTAAGCGTCCAATGCCGTCAGACGCTCGAGTCCCTGAACAAATAACCGGCCGTTGGTTGCTAGCGGTGACGGCTTGCGTCCGTTCCGGTCCGCCTGCGCACGCGGCCCCGGAAGGCCAAACCACTGGACTCGAAATTCATTTAGTTTCGATCGGCCGGCGAGTTGCTCACCGCCGTAGGCGGCGTTGTCCGCTCGGCCGTACAGATGTGACCACTGGCCGGCACCAGCGAGCGGCCCACGCCGAACCATTGCCCATATTCCATCCTTTGTGTCCAGCAATGGGCCGGGGACCTCATCACTTGCTGACCATTCGCCAACGACCTTGGCCGTTAGCGGTTTCGCCACGCCGCTCGGTTGCCCGACAATCACAACGCCACCGTCTGGTCGAGCCAGGCGATAGGCGTACCGCAATGGCATGGGAATCACACCTTCCACCATAGCTCGCTCGGACGTCACAATACTGGCGAAGCGATCGATAAACGGCAAATTGGAATACGAATCAACATGCAGCAGGGCGATCCGATGCCCGTAAGCGCCCGCATCGATCAATTTCGCGCGGGCCCTCTTGATCGCATCGGGGTCGGTATCGACACCGATGACGTGCATTTCGGATCGACGCGCAATTTCGTAGGCGAGTCGCCCGTCGGCACAGCCGACGACCAGGCAGATTCCCCGCGTCTGGTCCGCGGCGCGCAAGATGTGCTGGGCGGCAACAGCGTATTGTTTCGATAATTCGTCGTGCGGATACGGAGTGTCGGTGGCCGATAGCGCCGCCCCAACATAATTGAAGTGCGTGTCCAACGCGAAACTCCGCGTTTGCGCCTGCCCAACGTCGGTTTGGAAAACAACCCAATAGTGATACTCGCGGTCGGGCCGGAGACCGGTAAGCGTTACCCGATGTTCGGTTGTCGGCCTGGCATCGCGCAGGTGCCGCACGGTGCCATCAAGCTCATATGCCAACGTCGTGGCCGACGCCTGTACGGTGCGCCAGCGAATCTCGGCCGAATTGGGCGTCACATACCGGGCGTACGGTCCAAATGGCAGCGTGACCGGGACAGGAAAAAGGCCCTTTTTCCGCGTATAGCGCTGTCGAATTGCGGCCGGCGTGAGGGCTTCCTTATAAACGCTTACTTCGTGCAGCAGGCCCGCCATGCGATAGTATTCATCTTGGTCGTGATAAGCACCGATTTCGAAGAAAGCGTGCGGTGGATACAGAATCGGACCGCGCTGTGCCGTTGCACTATTCTCGAGTGCGCCGTTTACGTAGATCCGTTGCGTTATCCCATCGTATGTGCCGACAACGTGGTACCAGTGCCCTGTCTGGTAGTTATGTTTCGCATCCAGGTATGTCATCCGGCCATTGCCGTCGGCCGCGCGCACGGCAAATGAGAATCTCTTGTCCTCGTAACCAAGGATCCAGCCGAATTCCTTGTCACCGTTATCCTGCAGAGCACCGACGATTCCGCCCCAGCGAACCGGTTTGTCGATGCGCACCCACGCCTCGGCGGTAATCATACTGGCCGGTAACGTGACTTCCGCCAAATCGTCCGCAATACGCACGCATGTGGATGTTCCGTCGAGTGCCAACGCCTCGGTACCCCCAACTCGCCGCAACTGCACGACACCTAGAATTCGTCCAGCTTTGCCGCCCGCCAGGTTCGGAACGTACCGCTCGGCATCGTCGCGTCCCAAACGTCGCGCCCGTTCAAACATGTCCCGCTGGAAAAACCAGCGTCCCATCAACGCCGGGTCATTCGCACGCGTTTCACGCACCGGACGCCGCCTCGACTGGGCCGAGTCCTGACGATCGGCGGCGGACCGGGCGACCTCAGTGGCAAGGCGCGGGGCCGCTTCCGTCTTGGCCTGGTCGGATGCCGCTTGCCTGGGGACGCCAGCGACGAAGCAGTAGATGACCCCGTTCGTCGTGCTGACGAAAAGACGTCGATTCGCGACAATCAATTCGTGCGCGGTACCGTCCACGTCAGTCGACCAGACGACCTGGCCGTCGGACGCGCGCAAGGCCGTTACGCGGTCGCGTTGCCCGACGAACACGGTATTACCGGCAGCCATGATCGCCGCTGCGTGGGGGCAGCCAACGCTCCAGACGCTTTGCTTACCGAGTGACGCGACGCGTGTAACCCGGTCGTGTCCCATCAGATAGACGGCATTCGAGGCGACCGCGGCGCCGATATAGCCCGCCAACTTCCTTGGTTTTTCCTTTGTGCCGAGCTGTGTGACCGTCAGCCAGCCGGTCTTGTTGCCGGGACCGTGCAGGAACCCGTCTGAGGCAAAGAAACAGCCAAAACTTCCGCCCCCATCGGACAGTTGGCCCATCGGTTGCCCATCCTCTTGCCGAAACACTAGCGGGGGCACACGCCCCTGCATGGCGATCAGATGCCCATGCGACAAGAACAGGCCCCCTTCAAATGTCGCGTCACCGATTTCGCGAACGAACCGTCCGGTGCCTTTCGCTTTACCTGATCGAACGTCCAGCGCGCAGAAGAGCGACCGCCGCCACGGGAATAACGAGAAAGCACAGTAGGCGGTATCGTTGTCGACAAGAACGCCCGTTCGACATGGCAAAGGCGAAATGAGGCGGTCATTGTGCAGCAGCAACGGGCCCGAATCGGGCGGGCGAAAGTTCCAGATCGGTTTGCCATCACGCGCGTTGGCACAGTAGACGTGCCCGTCATCCGACCCGAAAAACAACCGGTCGCCCGCGCAGGTCGGGGCCATCCGAACTGGTCCGTCCGTCACGTATCGCCATCGTTCCTTGCCCGTTCCGGCATCCAGGCAACGCACCGCGTCGTCCACGGACGAGCCAAAATAGACGGCGTCGTCCACGGCGACGAGTCCGAACGCGGCGTCGTAACTACGCATATCACTGAGACCGCGGATTTCCGCGTACGCATCCCACTTGGCCGGCAGGTCCCATGCTCGCCGCGGCCTCGCTGCGCTGCGCCATTTCCATTGGATGGATAGTCTGCCCACATCCAACGACTCCTCGGTCGCGCCGGATCCAACCTTGTCATGCCGATGCGTTGGCCAATCGCTTGCCCATGTGGATGCCGTGACGCCGGCGCAAAGGAAGCCGACCAAAGCGAGATGAATCGTTGTGGATCTTGGTAGCATTCTTGTCAACCTCTCAGTTCGTCTGATGTTTCGTCACCTTAGCCCAAGTACCTGTAGCATATCACGCGGAGAAGGCAACGGGGAGGCTCCCAATCCTGTTCGCCCCTCGCGAGGGACAACACGAATGATCCCTGGTTAGCGGCACTGCCGCGTTGGAATCGTCCGTGTGGTCATGTCGAACGACCCTTGTACGTAGCCGTGCTGATAGTAACCCCATGCGGCGAGCGATAGCAAAGCGGCATGTGCCAGCAGTACCACAAGGAGGAGAGGAGTGTGCAGCACCAGATGAACCGCCCGTGGAAGGTTGGGCCAGAGCGGTTCTCCAAAGTACTCCGGTGACCGGAAATAGAACGAGGCGGCAAGCACGGGAATCACAAGCAACAAGACGACCGTCCAGAGGATCCACGTGCCGATGTGCCGCGTACCATTCGTGGCGTGTGCCAGCTTCTTGCTACGCGCCGCCGTTGTTCGTCGGCCCGTTGGCTTGCAGATCCCGGGTGGCGTCGAGCGATCTCGGTAGTCGGTCCGAACGCCACCCTATGTCCCTCGTCGAGTAAACAGACGACATCCGAGAACTTGACCGCCAATTCGGCTATCTGGGTTGAGTAAATAATCGTACGGCCGCGCGCAACGGCCTGTTTGGTCTCGTCGCGAAACGCGGTGATTGCCGGTGAATCGCTGCGTGTCGTAGAGAACCTCACCGCGATCCGGTGCCGCAATGCCGGCCAATACGCGCAGTAACGTCGTCTTGCCCGCCCCGTTGGGGCCCAACACGGCAACGATGCTGCTCGGCAGCGCCTCGAACGAGACACGTTCAATTGCTGTCAGCGGGCCGTAGTTCTTGGTGATCTCAGCAACGGTAACACGCATCAGCCGATTCTCTCCATGGTCGCATTGCACGCTGCAATTGTGGTCGGCAAGAAACCCCACGTCAAGCCCGCACCCTATGTCAGCGGGCTTTCATGTTCTTGCCACAAGATATTCTCGCCCCCTCTTCCTACACCGCCGTCCGATATCCAGTTGGGCGGCACAGGTAGGTCTGTTCTCCGAACGGACCGCAACCCCGCCCCAACCGCAACCCCCGCGCGCGTCCCAAGTCCTGAAAGCGTACGCACAAAAAGGGCACGAGAACCGGATGACGTTCCAGTTGTGTCAACTCCAATGATTCAACAGCGCAGTCTCACTCGAGAGTGTTGAAAAACTTGGTATTGTCGCGCACCACGTTTCTTCCTGTTTTTCTGTCGCTTGTCGGCAGCCAACCATCTGGAAATTGCAGGGATCCTTCGAGGGGCCTTGGCCGAAGGCCCTATTCATCGTAGCCTGACCAAGGGGGCGTCAGCGACCGGCGGCCCAGGTTCGCGATCGAAAAACGAATCCTTTGGCTGAAAGCCATATTCAACCCCGCGAAGGGCAGAAAAAAGATGCCGATCCCGCTGCCTTATTCAACTTGTTATGCCGCCGCCACTTTGAAATGTCCTGTGCTAGTTCGACCAGCGGGAG
>CAZSOG010000022.1:0-14244 GCA_964607555.1 uncultured Pirellulaceae bacterium
GCCACCGCACCTGTTCCACCGGACGATCGGCCGCCTTGAAGTGAGACGGGTCCGGTAGCTCGAGTTGCACGAACTGCTGCTGCGTAACCTCATACTGATCGATCGCGAAGGGCGCCACGCGTACCGCATGTCGTGGGGATTCGTCATCGTTCACGTCGCTGCCCATCGTGAATTGTCCGCCGGGCAGAAGCACGATCGCGACCCCCGATGCCGATTTCGTCGCAACGGTTTGGGCGGCCGGGCGCGACACGCTTGACCGTGACTTGACACATGCATTGGTTAGAACCACCAGCATGCACGCACCAATCATGGCGACCCGCGTTACGAAACTACGTGCCATTCGGTTGTTTGCCAAGACTCGTTTATTCATCTTTTAGTTGTGTTTCTTGATCGGAAAAGAGGGGGTCCATTCGGATTCCTTATTGGACAGCTCGGGCGTGTGCGTCAATTGTACCGGCCCGCCCGTACCATCGCTGCGGTTCACGTAGAGATCCCACCGCGCGCGGACGCCAACGATTTCGGCCACATGGGTATGCGTACCCGGCCCGTGCGCCGCCGTGCGACCGCCCGGGCCGACACTAAATGTGACATATTTGCCGTCCGGTGAAAAGTCCGCATGGTACAGATGCATCTTCGTGTGATGGGCCACGTGCTTGATATCGGAAACCGAACACGACGCGCGGCTCAGATGGAGCATTCCGATCGCGATCGTGTGGTCGTCCAACCCCCACGTGATCCGTGTCCCGTCCGGGCTGATGCATGGCCGGCAGCCACCGATATGCAGATTGAATACGTCCATGCCATCGACGGCGATGGCCAGGATGGCGTGCGAGTATCCCATGCCACCATGCACGGTCGCGACAATCCACTTGCCGTCCGGGGACCACGTTGGATTGTACAAATGATGAATCTTGTCGTTCGGATGGGGGCGCGTTTTTCCGGTGGCAACGTCGTAGAAGTAGATTCCCTTCGTCGCGAAGTCGTCAACTCGAAAACGCGCGAACTCCTGTTTCAAGAACGCGATGGTCCGGCCGTCCGGGCTCCAACAAGGTTGCCGCGCCTTGTCCGCCACCTTAACGCGCCCCGTTCCGTCCGCATTCATGTAATAAACACTGCGAAGCGTATCCCCATCCCTCTCGATTTCCTGGACGTAGCAGATTTTGCTCCCGTCCGGTGACGCTTGCGCGTACATCTCGTGCAGATCAGGTGTGTTCGTCACATTGCGCCGCTGCGTTCCATCCGCATTCATGATGAACAAGTCCCAGTTGTCGTGGTCATAGGACTCGAACAGGATCTTGTAGGGATAACCGTGCAGCTCGTTCCTGAGCGTGGCGCGCGACGCATCGTCGCCCACGGCGGTGAACTGTGCCCTTGCCGGCAACGTGCAGAACGCAAACGCCGGTACGATAAGTGACAGGAAGATGCCGGTCGAACGCCTTGTTTTCATGATCGGGAGTACCTTGTGCAAACAATCCAGGTAAACAACAAAAAATGAACGGTTCCCAACGCAGCCTCCGATGCCAAGAGTAGAGGCAAACGCGGGAGGCCCGCAACCCACAAGGGAGTACGCCCTCCTTCGGTCGCGCTCCCACCCGTCGCTTCGAAACATGTACGCATTGGGCAGCCTAAGAATCTAACGAGGCGCTGCCTCCAACCAACTGACGCGTGGCGATGCATTGGAGACCTTCGGTCGCTCCTGTGTATGTCAAACATCGCCGCCTATTCTAACGCGCGGCCTCCGTCTGTCAAATAGACCGCACGGCCGATCGGCGTACGTCCCTGTCCACGCGACGAGTCCTGTTAGCTCCTCATTGTCACTTAACTCACAACTCATAACGCGGGGCACGCCCACAACCCCAAAAAAGGCGTGGCCTTTTCCCGTGTTTTCGTTGCGGGGAGAATAGCAGGGAAATGTTCGCCGGAGGAATGTGACTGCCTCGGCCCATAAGGTCTCCAACTCATTACTCTTAACGTGGGCGGAGCCCTCGTGAGATTCTTAGGCTGCCAGATGCACGCACGGCGTGCGCATGTTTCGAAGCGACGGGCGGGAGCGCGGCCGAAGGAGGGCGTACTCCCTTGTGGGTTGCGGGCCACCCGCACTAGGTTGATCTCGGCAACACGCCGTAGCGTTGCCAGGAATTCGGGACGGGCGCCGCGAGTGTCACGCGGTGCTTACGCACCGGATGCGTGAATGTCAGACTCCGCGCGTGCAGGGCGATCCCGGCCGCAAATGGCACCCAACTACCGTATTTTCGGTCGCCCAGGATCGGCATGCCGCGGGCCGCCAGCTGGACGCGTATCTGATGCTTGCGGCCCGTGTCGAGCCGAACTGCCAACAAGCAGACATTCCGTGCCGTACGGAGTGTCTGATAGTGCAAACGGGCCTGTTGAGCGCCGGGAGCGTCCCGATCCGTGATCAGAACCTTCCGATGGCGTTCGTGCTTGCGTAACCAGTCAACACATTCGGCAGCGCGCGGCGTCGGCTCGTCTTCCACGAGCGCCCAGTAGATTTTCTCGACCGCACGCGTGCGAAACTGCTCGTTCAGCCGGCGCGCGGCCTTGGATGTGCGGGCCAGAAGCACGACCCCCGTAACCGGTGCGTCGAGCCGGCTGACGACCCCCAGATAGACGTTGAACGGTTTTGCGTATTTTTCCTTGATGTATTGCTTCGCGAGTTTCAGCAGGCTGTCCTGATCCTCCGATACGCCCATCGTTGCCAGACCGGGGGGTTTCACCACGGCCAGCAAATGGTTGTCTTCCAACAAGATCGGAAACGGGGCACGCGTCATCGGACGTCGGTTCTCCACTCGGTCTGACGGCCACCCGCCCTCGATGGCCCGTGCCGGTCGCAAGGGCTGAGCCACCTTATCGCCCACACTCGGACCATGCGGCGTCTGGCCGAGTCCATTCATAATGTACTAGATCACCGCTCAGAGTGCAGCCCGGCCACGTGGCGCCACATTCGCCGCCAGGCCGGCAGGCAGGTTGTATGGAGTTGGTTTCTCAGCAAGAATGAAAGTTGAAACAGAAGTCGCTCGATTCCCTTCTTTTAGGCGATGACACCAAGCCGATGACCGAACCGTTTATACTCATCCCCGGTCGAACCATGCGTCAGGGACGCGGAATCAACGAGGGAAAATTCGGCACCACGTACCAATCGGAGATTCACGCTCTAATCATGGCCCCCCAGGACATGGAGCGTCTGCAATTGGTCGCCGGCGGGCGTGTGCGCGTCACCAGCCCGCATGGGATGATCGACGTCGCGGTCCAGGCGGCCAAGGCCGGCGAACTGCCGACCGGCTTGTTGTTCATTGCCTACGGCGACTTGTCTTCGTTGCTGATGGGCCACGACACACATGGATCGGGGATGCCGACCAGCAAGGGAATCGATGTGGAATTGGAAGTGCTGTAGACCGTGTAGTGCGGAATCATCGCGCCACCGGGATAAATCCGCCCTAGGCGGACGGGAGCGTGGTTGGGTTGTCGGTGCTGGAGTGCAGAATCATAGAGGGCCGATACGAAAATGTCGAACACGGCAACGAACGATACAACGCCGTCCGTCGAGAGAAAAATGGTATCCGATGCCACCTGCACCTTTTGTGGATGTGTGTGCGACGATATCGAGTTGACGGTCGAAGGCGATCATATCGTCCAGGCGAAGCGGGCCTGCGGCCTGGGCACGTCGTGGTTCTTGAATCACACGGCGGAGGACCGCCCGTCGTGCCTGATCGAAGGCGTGCCGGCATCGGTGGAACAAGGCATGGACCGTGCGGCCGAGATCCTGACCGCGGCGCGGTATCCGTTGATCTACGGATTGAGTGACACGACCAGCGAGTCGCAGCGCGTCGCCGTGTCACTGGCGGACTGGATCGGTGGATCGCTGGATACGACATCGAGTGTCTGCCATGGTCCGTCGGGCATGGCACTGCAGGGTGTCGGTGAGGTCACATGCTCGTTGGGCGAGGTGCGTAATCGGGGTGACTTGATCATCTTTTGGGGTTGCAATCCGGCGGAGAGCCACCCTCGGCATTTCACGCGTTACAGCCTCATGCCCAAGGGAATGTTTGTTCCCAATGGTCGGAAAGACCGGACCTGTGTCGTCATCGATGTACGCAAAACGAAGTCCGCGAAGACGGCTGATATTTTCTTACCCATCCGGCCGCGCTGCGACTTCGAGGCGTTATGGACACTGCGCGCCCTCGTCGCGGATGTGTCCTTGGATGCCGCGCAAGTGGAAAAGGAAACGGGCCAGCCGCTGGCCGTCTGGGCGGACTTGGCGCGGCGCATGAAGCAAGCCCGATTTGGCGTGATCTTCTTTGGCATGGGCCTGACCATGACACGCGGCAAGCACACGAATACCGAAGCCCTGCTGGCGCTGACGCGGGATCTGAACCGTTTTACACGTTTCGTGTGCAAACCGAACCGCGGACATGGCAATGTCACGGGCGCCGATAACGTGGTCACGTGGCGCACCGGGTATCCGTTTGGCGTCAACCTGAGCCGCGGATACCCGCGCTTCAATCCGGGCGAATACACGGCGTCCGACGTGCTTGGACGCGGCGAGGCGGATGCCGCCCTGATTCTAGCGAGCGACCCGATGGCCAACTTCGCGGATCGTGCGCGCCGCCATTTGCGGTCCATTCCGTACATTACGCTGGATCCGAAAGAGACGCCAACGACGCGCGATGCGACGGTCGCGTTCACCGTGGCCACCTATGGGATCAACGTGCCGGGGACCGTCTACCGGATGGATGACGTTCCGATCCCACTCCGTCCCGCGTTGGAGTCGCCCCATCCAAGCGACTTCGATGTACTGCGTGGCATCGAGCAGCGTGTTTGCGCGCGTTGATGCCGTACTTGCGACTTGACGCCGCCCAAGATGCGTCTTTCCCCGCGCCAGATGGCGGGCCAATCGGCCCCACTCCGCGCCTCGTCGGCGGGTTCCTGTGCCGTCATGGCATGCAAGTATTACGTGATCGCTATATCTTCTCAGGCGGCGCTGGTCAGCATGATCAATTTGGGAATTCTTACCGAAAATGCGGTAAATAGCGACCGTTTCGCACTCCGACGATAATAAGGAAAACACGGAATGTCGGAATCCTATGGCCGACGTTCTATCGCAACGCTGTGGACCGTGATGGCTGGGTGTACCCACCTGAAAGAACCACGGCATGGAACGTGGCAGGAAAACATCGACGGGGTCGCTTGAACGGAATCGAGCGCGCCGAGCGTAAGCAAAAAGGAGTCCGAGATGAGAATGGTCATCACCCTGTTCGCACATGGGCTTGCCCTCGCGATGTTTTGCTTGGGAACGACCGTGGCGTCGGCGCAACTCGCGGAACCTGGTCAGCTGGGAGCTCGCCTTGCCTTGAGTGACAACTCGGCGCAAGATCAGGCGCCCCCAAAGCCACTCGCTGAGTCAAGCGAGCAGAAACCGATGAACCTGAACGATAGCAACCGCGCGTGCGATGGGGCCAATACGTGTGACGGTTCGTGCACATCATGCAACTCGTGCGTGTCGGGCGGATGTGGTGGAGGCCTGCTCGGTTCATGTAACCTGGGCGCCCCCTGGACGATGCCGCAGGTCGGACTGCTCCAGGCGCTTGGGTTCAAAACGGGTGGATGGATCCAACAGGGTATCACGTTCAACACGGCTGACCCGCACGACTCATTCAACGGACCGGTGGCGACCAACGACCTCGATAGTGAATACGAGCTGAACCAGCTTTGGCTCTACCTGGACAAGCCGGCGGACAATGGGGGCGATGGTTGGGCACTCGGCGCGCATCTGGATTTGATCTACGGGACCGACTGGCGGTTTGGCATCAACCCAGGTCTCGAGGACCGTATCAACGGATTCAATCGACAGACATACGGGCTGGTCATACCACAAGCTTATGTGGAAGTTGCCTACAACAAACTGTCGGTCAAACTAGGCCATTACGCCGGCATCCTGGACTACGAAGCCGTGCCGTCGGTCATGAACCCTTTCTATTCGCATTCGTATTCGTACGGCTACACGGTGCCACAGCTGGTGACGGGTGTTGGCGCTGACTACAAGCTGACCAAACAGCTATCGATCCAAGGTGGGTTTCACCGCGGGTGGATGCAATTTGAAGACAACAATAGCAACTTGGATTTCATGGGCGGCGTCAAATGGCGCAGTCGACAGAACCGTGCTATCCTGGCTTATGCCGTGTCGACGGGCCCGCAGGACGCCGCCGGCAACCAGGACCGATTTGTTTCGAGTTTCGTGGCACAGCTGAACATGACGAAGAAATTCAAATACGTCATGGTCCAAAACTACGGCTACGAAAACGATGCTCAGCGTAACGGCCAGGATGCGGAATGGTACGGTCTGAACCAGTATTTTCTCTACACGTTGAATCCTTGCTGGACCGCCGGACTGCGTTTCGAGTGGCTGCGTGACGACGACGGCGTCCGCGTGGCGGGTCCGGGGAACATCCCAGGCGTGCGTGCCTTTTCCGGACGTGGATTTGCCGGGAACTTCTATGAAGTGACGGCCGGTCTGAATTGGCGTCCGCATGCCAACGTTCTTCTTCGTCCCGAAGTACGTTGGGACTGGTACGACGGGGCCGCGGGTCCGACCGGTCTCCCCTTTGACGATGGCAACAGCGACGATCAACTGACCTTCGCCATGGACCTGATCGTGACGTATTGATCGACACGCTACGGCTTGTCGAGTCGATTGAGCTGTTCCGCCGCCCGCGTGCGCCACGCTGTGGCGCGCCCGGCGGCGGCCTGGGTCCAATAGCGTCGTGCCTCCTCGGCGCGGCCGAGTTTCTGGTAACAAACACCCAACTCGTAATACTCACGCGAAAAGTCCGCGTCATGGGGTTTGCCAACTCGCAGGTTGCGTGGATAACGCATGACCTGGTTCAAGTAGTCGATCGCCGGTGCGTGCCGGCCTTGTGCCATTGCACGATCGGCCAGTTCGTGGAGCACCGTGACGTACAGATGGCGCGCGCTGGTTTGGCCTTCCCACGGTAGAAACGTGTTACCCTGCAAGATCGCGAGCGCTGCCCGGTCCTCATGACGGTCGTGATGCCATTGGGCGCGTGCCAGGGCGACACGAAAGTTGTCACGCACCACGGCCGGCGCCGCGGCGAAAAGTTTCCCCCGTTCGTCTATCAGGCCGCGCGCGTCAAGCACGCGATCCAAGGCAAGGTAGTATCGGAAATCAGATGGGGCCAGGCGGATCGCCTTTTCGTAAGCTCCTTGCGCCCGTGCAAGCTCATTGCAACGCTTGGCATAGATGTTGGCCAGGTTCGCGTAAAGCACCGCAAACTCCGGTGCGGCTTGTTCCGCCGCCAGGAACTGTTGGAATCCTTCCTGCCAACGCGCTTTGGCGACCAGTAGCGTGCCGAGGTAGTAATGGAGTTTCCAATCGTGAGGCCGTTGTTTGAGCCCGGTTTCGAGCACCGCGAAACTCTCGTTGCGGAACGGAAACACACGCTCGGGCGCTAGCGCCAGACCACGCTCGTAATGGCGGCGTGACGGCGTCTTTTGTCCCAAAAGGTCCGCGAAATAGCCGAGATAGAAGTGGACCAACGGATCCGGGCGCACGTCCGCGCGACTCAAACAAAGTTCCAGGACCCGCACCGCATCATCGATCAGGTTCATCTCGGCATAATCGACCGCCGTTTCCAAATAGTACTGAGGCTCCGATCCCAAGGTGTCCAGGTCCTGCGTGTCGCCGAGCAGAGCTCGTTCGACGGCGGCCAGGCAATTGAGCGGATCCACATGCAGGACTGCCGTGACCTGGTCAGTAGCTTCCTCGGTCCGGCCCAGATGCCGCAGCACGGCGGCGCACATGACATGCGTCTTGACGTCGTCCGGATTGGATCGGAGTGCTGCGCGCAACTCGGCCGCCGCCGCCGTCCAGTCGGTATTCCGGCAGGCACGCGTCGCCAGCAGATAATGGGCGACCGTCGCGTAGGACGCATGGCGGGCCAACCGATGCAGGTCCTCCGCGACACGTTCGGAATTGCCCAGCCGCATTCGGCAAAGGACGCTGTAGTAGCGTACCTTGTCGTCATCCTCCGTACGTTCGCCGACTCTCAATAACAGCCGGTTCGCCCTGTCGTACTGTCCGGATTTGTAAGCGAGGACCGCCAGCTCCCGCAGCGCGGGCGTGAAGTCCACATCCTTGTCCAGTGCCGCTTGAAACAGTCGTGCCGCCTGGGCGGCATTCCAGTGCTTCAACGCCTGGAATCCGCGTAGATAAAACGCCTCGGCCGAAGCGTCCCGCGTCTCGGCAAGCACCGGCTCCAAGTCCGGCGGAGGCAGCTTCGGTCTCTTATTCGAGTATGTGATGAGCGGATTGCCGGCCGCGCTGGTTACGGTCAGTGTGTAGGACTTTGGCGGTTGCTGCAACGCAATGTCGCGCTGCCACGGCACGGATGGAGAGAGTGAAATCGTCTGTTGGCAGCACGTCGCGCCGTCGGCGACAACCGTCACGCGCGCGTCGGCGTGGGCACCGGTTGCGTTCAAGGCAACATGCAGCTTGTCCTTGGTTGGTACGCAGTTCACCGCGATGTCCTTGTTCGCCTTGACGAAACCGCCCATTTTCTTGATCGGATACCAGTACTCGTCCCATTGCTCCGTCCCGTGCGGGCCGAAGATCCAAGTGTCACCTTGGGTCAGCAATCGGCCGGCCTGAAGTTCGATGTACTGGCCGTCCTCATCGGTCAAGAGCTGCTCCCATATGCGGCCACTGTCGGCGGTCCCCCACGTCCAGAACTTCGCGCCCGGGCTGTCGTACCGCGCGGCCGTATGGACGGTACCATAGTCGTGGCTGTAGTGATACGCGCCGTGAAAATCACCCGGTTCACCGCAGAAATAATCGTGGGCGTACGGTGTATTGCGATACCACGAGACATCATGCCCATCGCGAATGGGCCAGGGATACGGAGTGCGGCGCCGGCCCGCAAACGTATGATCGGCGGGCGGAAACGTAACGCGTGTGTCGTCCCACGCATGAACCGCCGCATTGGTCCAGTAGTATGCCCGATGATGCTCCGCCGTCCGGTTGAACAACATGATGTGGTCACGAAAATACGACCGGTCGGGGAACAACGTGATGGCCACCGACCAGCGCATGCGCCGCACCCACTCAATCGTCCCGACCACGCAGGTCGCGCTGCCGTCCCGCCCGCGCACGACTTCGTATTGGACCGGCGAGAAGGTGTTGACCGTATGGCCGTAGGTCGGAAAATTCCATTCGATACCGCCCGACATCCAGGCACCGCGCAAGGCCACCAGCGAGGGTTTGATCACGTGGTTGTGGTAGATGAAATCGACGTTTTGGTTGGTTTTGTCGTGCGCGGCGTAGACGTGGCCGCCAAGGTCGGGAAGGATGATGAGTTTGATATAGGCGTTCTCCAACACGATCGCCCGATAAGATTTCGTCGTCTTCGCACGCGTGACATCGGTCTGCAACGGGTAAGGATAGACCTTCGGGTTATACAGCGGGTTGTTTTCCGGCTCCGCGCGAAGCGCCAAAGGGTTGGCAAATGCCGGATTTCGGTCCGTGGGACCGACGACATACGTGGGGATCGACAGCGTGGTCTCGGTCACGGTTACCCGGTGGTCCGCCACGGCCTGAAGTGTGCCGATCAAAACGACCAGACAAGATAAGATTCCAGCACGCATGGCATGCGTCTCCCTTGACACGTTTGACGATTTAACGGACGGGCGCATGGCCCAGAAGTCGGCGCAACAGCCCGATTTGTCCAGCATGGATCATCTCGTGATGCGCACAAAACAGCAGTCCACCCAGCTTGTTATGGAACGCGGCGTACGGTTCGTCAATGGGCGCGAGCAAATCCGTCGGCTGGTAACTCGGCAGTTCCAGCATGGCACGCCGGTGAACGCGATCCAGTGCCGTGCGCAATTCCGGCACCGAAGGGTTTCTTGCCGGGTCGGGATCCGGCGTCGATCCGCGGCTGAAACGCTTGCGAAACAGACCGGGCATCAGCTCGCGATCCTCGGTGGTCCTGCCCCGCATGCGAAATAGACAGAGTCCGTACTCGGCCATCGCCAGATGACCAACTTGCCATCCGATGTGCGTCTGAGCACCTGGTGGGACCCGCCACCAATCCGAGTCAGGCACGCGGTCCAGGAGCGCAAGCGTGTAGTCGCGTGCAAACTGGATCTGCTTGCATGCGAGCACCAACGTGTCGGGCAAGGCTTGGTCACGCATTTCTTCAGGTATCACGCCGGTTCCTCCCCGGGAATTGCAATATACCGCCGCCACTTTGAAATGTCCTGCGCGAGTTCGACCAGCGGGAGAACGGACTGCGCCAATTCACTATCCAGTCGGACGAACCTAACCGCCTATAGAATATCTCGGCAGCATTCTGTTGTCGAACGTAGATCAGTGCTATCCTGTCATCGGAATTGGCCGATTGCCAGCGTACCGCGAATCGGTACGATTCACAAGCCAGTTGCGGCAACTACCATGAGGGGCTTGCTGAAAGTACCAAGCGACCGCATGATTGGAAAAGACGTCGGCGAGCTTCGCGGTGAGCAAATAGGGTCTTTGGCTGAGAGGATGTCACAAACCTGCCGGCACGAAGCGGTTGTCCGCTGTATCCACGGACGTGTTGTCGACGGACGTGTCATCGACAGACGGGGGCTTCGATCGGATACGCTTGCCAAACGGAATCTTTTGAAGGTGGTGTACGATGGCGGATTCGCTTCTCCGGATTAGTGGCGGTTATGTCTACGATCCGCTGAACGGGATTGACGGACAGACACGCGACGTGTGGATTCGCGATGGGCGGATCGTCGCGCCGCCGGCTGATCCGAGCGTGCGGGCGACCCGGACGATAGACGCCGCGGGATTGGTCGTCATGCCGGGAGGGGTCGACATGCACGCGCATATTGCCGGCCCGAAAGTGAATATGGCACGCAAGATGCGCCCCGAGGAAAAACGGCGTGATGATCCGATTCACCGCACGACCACCATGCACAGCGGGACTCTGGGCAGCGTGCCGACGACTTTCGCCACGGGGTACCAATATGCCGGGCTCGGCTATACGACCGCGTTTGACGCGGCCGTTCCCCCATTGGCGGCGCGCCACGCGCACGAGGAATTCGATGACACGCCATGCATCGACAAGGGTTTCTTTGTCCTGATGGGCAATAACCATTATGTGATGCGGGAAATCGGTCGCGGCAACCAGGACGGGCTGACCGCATTCGTCGGCTGGTTGCTTTCCGCCGCGAAGGGCTACGCGACGAAACTCGTGAACCCCGGCGGGGTCGAAGTGTGGAAACATCGAGCGGCCGGGAACGTGAACGGCATCGACGATTCGGTCGAACCCTACGATGTCACACCACGCCAGATCATTCGTGGTGTGGCCGAGGCGGTTGACACGTTGCGACTTCCGCACAGCGTGCATATTCACTGCAATAACCTGGGAATGCCCGGTAACTGGCATACTACCATGGAGACATTCAAGTCGCTCGAAGGCCATCGTGGACACCTGACCCATGTTCAATTCCACAGCTACGGCGGAGGAGACGAGGACGAAGACACGTTCAATTCACAAGTGGCCCCGCTGGCCCACTATGTCAACGAGCACACCAACGTGACCGTCGATGTCGGTCAGGTGCTGTTCGGCGACACGACCAGCATGACCGGCGATGCGCCGTTGGGCTATTATTTGCACAACATTTACAAAACCAAATGGTTCAGCGGCGATATTGAGATGGAATCGGGGTGTGGCATCGCGCCGATCAAGTACCGGAACAAGAGTCTGGTGCACTCCATCCAATGGGCTGCCGGACTCGAGTGGTTCCTGCTGGTCAACGACCCCTGGCGGATCGCAATGAGTACGGATCACCCGAACGGCGCATCGTTTACTTCCTACCCGGAGATCATTCGTCTGCTGATGGATCATAGCTATCGTCGGGAAGTGCTCGGTACCGTTCATCCCGGCGTGCTCAAACGGACCACGTTGGCGGAATTGGATCGGGAATACTCGCTGCAAGAAATCTGTATCATCACGCGTGCCGCGCCGGCCAAGATCCTGGGACTCAAACAGAAAGGCCATCTCGGCCCGGGCGCCGACGCGGACGTCACGATCTACTCGCCCAACGAAGACAAGCGGCGCATGTTCGAGCTGCCACGCTACGTCATCAAGGCGGGTCGCGTCATCGTCGAGGATGGTGACTTGCGCGATGCTGGGTTTGGCACGACCCTGCATGTCGAACCGGCTTACGATCGTGCGATCGAAGCCGACATCGCCGACTGGTTCGAGCAGTACTATTCGATCCGGTTTCGCAACTATCCGGTCGCGGATGACTACTTGCACCAGGCGCGCGTGGTCAGTTAACACCGCCATCGTCGTCCACAAGTCCGGCATGCCTCAGTATTTCCGCGTATTCATCCGGCCGATTCACATTCATCAAACTCCGCAGCTCGGGGTCGACATCGCGCAGCATGCTGATGTCAACATGGCGCGTCGCGACACGTTCGAACAAATCAGCCGGTCGGCGTTTCCCGTCCTGCAACAACTGGTCAATTACCGGCACGATCACCGGACGGTAAGCGGCCGCCAGCGGGTGAAAAAATGGACCATCGCACGGCACGGCCGCCTGGTAACCCTCCAGCATTGCAAACAGACGCATCACGAATTCCGGCAGCAGCAGGGGCGTATCGCAACCGGAAACGAAGGCCGCGTCCACGTCGCCCAAGGCGTCCAAGCCAACCCGGAGCCCCTCGAGCGGGCCCTGGTCCGGCACTCGATCCCGCCGCACTCCCACACCGTCGGGAAGCGGTGGGAGCTGCTGATCCGCGGCCGCCACGACCAGGAGGGAATCGACCGTGCTGCCCAGGATCCGAGCCACACGCGGCAACATCAACTCCCGACCAAATGGCAGCAAGGCTTTCGGCGTCCCCATGCGTCGACTACGGCCGCCGCACAATATGATTCCTGCAGTCTTCATTCCTGTTTTCCTCGACTCGCGTTGCCTACCCACAATCGATTATACTCGGGTGGTTCTACACGCGTGCGCAGCCGTTCACGACATCTGCTATCAAGGAACGCTAATCTTCACTGATCAACACTAATGATACCGCCCTGGAAAGTCTGCAACACGCAACATCAATCCGGCAGGTCGTAGAAAAGTCGAAGGCTTTTCAAGATGAGGTTTTCCGATATTAGCGAGAATTAGCGTCGATTAGTGTTCTTTTTCTTCTGGTCCGTGAACGGTTACACGCGTGCCATGGAGCGCCCAGATGACATTGAGACTGGAGTTGAACAGGTCGAGTGACGTGCCGCTGGAGGTCGAGGGCATCACGCCGGAGTCGGTACGTGCCCTCTCCCTGGACGAAATCCGGCAACTGCCGATCTTTCAGGGGAATCGCCGCGTGCCGCTAGGCGAGTTCTTTGCGGCGTCGGGTGACGCCGCCGACGAACAAATCGTATGGCGCGGCGATCTGTCGGGCGTCCATTGGATCGGCGCGAAAATGACGCGTGGATCCATGCGCGTCAGCGGGCCCGCCGGTCGCCATCTCGGCAGCCAAATGCGAGGTGGTGAAATCGATGCCGAAGGCGATGCCGGCGATTGGGTCGGCGCGGAACTGGCCGGTGGGTTGATCCGCGTACGCGGGGACGCGGGCCATCTGGTCGGGTCGGCCTATCGCGGTAGCGCGCGCGGAATGACCGGCGGTGTCATCCTGGTACACGGGACCGCGGGCAACGAGATCGGACATTCCATGCGGCGCGGACTCCTGGCGGTCGGCGGTGATGCGGCCGACCTGATCGGGTTCAATATGCTCGCCGGCACGATCCTCGTGTTCGGCAACGTCGGTATCCGCCATGGGGCCGGCATGCACCGTGGGACAATCGGCCTGATGGGGACCAGCTCAACGCCGCCGCTGGTCTCGTTTCGACATGCGTGCCGCCGCCGGCTTGACATTCTGCGGCTGCTGGCGCGATCGCTCAGCGCGCACGCTTTTCCCGGCGCGGATCGGTTGTGGGATACGGTCGTTGACATGTACAACGGCGATATGATCGAAGGAGGCCGCGGCGAACTGTTGGTACGTGTGGAATAGGGGGGGGGAAATAAGAAATTAGAAATAAGAAATTGGAGATTGGAGACCTTATGGGTGGAAATTTGATGATCTTGAGTCAAGTTTTTGGATCGGGTCTGGTTGGTCGCGTTGTAACGAGTTGGGAGTTAGAGACTTAGGCTGCCAGATGTGCGCAC
>CAZSOG010000023.1:0-14199 GCA_964607555.1 uncultured Pirellulaceae bacterium
TCACAAAATTATCGGCGCACAACCCAACAATGAGCAGCACGCTGCCCAGTTGGCTGAATCGAATCGGCCTGAACACAGAGCGCCTTTCCCCCAACGAAGCTTCCATGACGGTCGTATGTAACCGAGCAACTCTGTTCCGTCCAAATCACTGCTTTCCCGAAAGCTGTCACAAGCCCGAAATAAAAAACTCGTGTCGGACTTCCTCGTCCATCACGGCTGCGAATAACCCGCTTGTAGACGCCGTCGTGCGACAGCCCCGCAACCCAATAACGCACCGACTTCCGGATGATAGTTACGCCGTGCGTCGCTAAAAAACACGTTTCCGGAAGACACACAGTCTACTATTGTAGTTGCATCACGTGTTGTTCGCAAGCAAATCTGGCGAACGACAAGAAATCGTCCCGATACCGTGCCCCGCGATCGGGGATCCAGACGGGCGAGACATGGAACTTGTCCCAAAATGCAGGGGTGAAACTGCACGATGGTCGGCCCCGTCCGTCACGGAAACGGTTAAACGCTCTGCCAAAGCAGTAATCGTGACAGATTCGGTCTACCGCGGGTCCGGATGCTGCAAACGGGCCGCCCGAAGCGTATTGTAGAGCAGCATGGAGACGGTCAACGGGCCCACGCCGCGCGGGACAGGCGTAATATGACCCGCGACCTGCCGCACGGCCTCGAAATCGACGTCGCCGACGAGTCCCTCGTCCGTCCGATTGATCCCCACGTCAATGACGGTGGCCCCCGGCTTGACCATCTCAGGACCGACATATTTGGGCCGCCCGATCGCCGCGACCAGAATGTCCGCTTGCCGTGCGGTGCCCGCCAAATCAGGTGAACGGCTGTGGCATACAGTGACGGTCCCATTGGCCGTTTCCGGACCGACCGTCGATGTGCGCTGCATTAGCAATAATGCCAATGGCTTTCCTACGATATCACTGCGGCCAATGATCACAACCCGTTTGCCGGATACCGCAATGTCATACCGGTGCAGCAGCTGTTGAATCCCATGTGGCGTGCATGGCAGAAATCGAGGGCGACCCTGCGCGATGCGGCCTACGTTTTCTGGATGAAATGCGTCCACGTCCTTGAGTGGGTCGATCGCGTCAAGGACGCACGTGCCGTCCAACCCTTCCGGCAATGGCAACTGGACCAGGATGCCATGCACGCCGACGTCGTGATTCAACGCGTCGACGGTTTTCAGAACGTCGGCCTGACACGCAGAAGTTGGTAAACGAACCAAGCGACTTTCCAGTCCGGCCCGAGCGCACGCGCGCTGCTTGTTGCGTACATACACTTGGCTGGCCGGATCATCGCCAACCAGCACCGCCGCCAGACACGGCTTGATGCCACGCGTTTCCGTCCATTGACTCGTTGCCGCACCAATTTCGGCCTGGATCTGCCGAGCAATCGCCCGGCCGTCAAGAATCTCCGCGCTCACGCTGTTGCTCCTTGCGCAAAAAGCCCGTCTGCCGGTCCGCGTCAAAAAGTAGGGCCGCCAACCTGGTCTGCTTATTCACGTCCCAACTTTACCGAACATCGCGCACACGTTCCAGCGGTGTGCTCGTGTTGGGGCCACACCCAAGCTGGGTTTCCGCTACAATTCCAAACGCTGCCCCAAGATAGAACGCCATAGGGGGACCGGCACGATGGATTTCCCGGTCCGGCAGCCCCGGTTGGCAGACTCTGAGTACGCCCCGTTTTGGCTTCAGACACGTAACCGACTTGACCGATTTGTTTATTATGCTATAAATATGATAATTATGATCATGGTAGTGATAATTACTCAAGATTGGATAAGGGTGTGAAAATGAGTGCGGCGGAAGAGAAGCTGAGTCGATTGGAATCGATCAAGGCGGCCAGTCGGCAGTTGCGTGGGAGCATTGCGGCGCAGCTGGCGGAGGAGAGCGACTTTTTCGATCGGGACAATGTGCAGGTGCTGAAACATCACGGGATGTATCAGCAGGATGACCGGGATGCGCGTTCCCAGTCGGGTAGTGCGAGCCGCGCGCATTCGTTCCTGGTGCGCACGCGGGTGCCGGGTGGGCGTCTAACGAGCAGCCAGCTGCTCGCCGAGTTGGACCTGTGCGACGAGGTGGGGAACGGGACTCTGCGGATCACGGCACGTCAGGGTCTCCAACTACATGGCGTGTTAAAGACCGATTTACGTCGCTTGGCACGGCGGCTCGATCAGGTGGCGTTAACGACGTTAGGTGCGTGTGGCGACGTGAATCGTAATGTCATGGCGTGTCCGGCGCCGGCGACTTCACACTGGGACCATCAATTGCGTGATCTGAGTCTTGCGATTGCCAGGCATTTTGCCCCGCGCACGGGTGCGTATCGCGAGCTATGGCTACAGGATCCGGAGACACTGGCGCAGCAGCGTGTCGCATTGGGCACGCCGGTTGGAGCGGAACCGTCGGCGGAGACGGAGGAGCCATTTTATGGTCGTGCGTACTTGCCACGCAAGTTCAAATTTGGGATGGCGTTTCCGTGGGACAACTGTATTGACGTGCACACGCACGATCTGGGCCTGCTGGCGATAACGGAAGATCGACAGATTGTTGGCTTCAACGCGTTGGTGGGCGGCGGCATGGGGATGACGCCGGCGAACAAGAACACATTTCCCGCGCTTGCGCAGCCGCTTGGGTTCGTGCCCTTGGAGGACGTGATTCGGGTGGCGGAGAGCGTGGTCCGAGTGCAGCGCGACTTTGGCAACCGATGTGATCGCAAGACGGCCCGCTTGAAGTATTTGATTCATCGATGGGGCATTGACGCGTTTCGCGACAAGGTCGTCGAATATCTGGGGACGGCGTTGCAACCTGCTCGGCCGGTCGAAGTGCACGCGACGTGCAACCACCTTGGGTGGCACGAGCAGGAGGGCGACCGCTGGTACTACGGCCTGAACATCGAAAACGGGCGAATTCTCGACCGGCCCGGCATGGCGCTTAAATCGGCGTTGCGCGAGGTCTGCCGACGCCTGGACCCCGGCATTCATTTGACGGCCTACCAGAAACTATTGTTCACGAACATCAAGCCGGGTGACCGCGGTCTGCTCGAGTCAATCTTGGCCGAGCACTCAGTTGTCATGACCGAGCAGACCTCGATGGTGCGTCGTTGGGCGATGGCGTGTGTCGCATGGCCGACGTGTGGTTTGGCGATTACGGAAAGCGAGCGTGCGTTGCCCGGCGTGTTGGACGAGTTGGAGCGTGTTTTGGCGCGCTTTGACTTAGGCCAAGAAGAGTTCACGGTTCGCATGACCGGCTGTCCCAACGGGTGTGTACGGCCATACAACGCGGATATTGGTCTGGTTGGCAAGGCCCGTGATGCGTACACAATATATGTTGGCGGCAATGTCTTGGGCACTCAATTAGGGTGGGTCTACGCGGACCGCGTCCCGTTGGACCGAATCGTGGCGACGATCCGCCCGCTCTTGGCCTATTTTCGGCAGGCACATTCGGCGGGCGAACGATTTGGCGAGTTTTGCCACCGTCGTGGAAAGGCGGATTTGCAGGCGTGGGTGGACCAGAACGTGTCCAGCGCGGGTGAAGGCGCCAACCCGGAGGCGAGAGACGAAGACGGATGTTGATATTTGACGCGCACCTGGATCTTTCGATGAACGCCCTCGAGTGGAATCGCGACCTGACGCGACCTCTGGCGGAGGTCCGCCGGCGTGAGCAAGGCCAGATGGATCGTCCGGATCGAGGGTTAGGCATGGTGAGTTTCCCCGAGATGCGGCGTGGTCGCGTGGGCGTCTGCATCGCGACATTGATCGGGCGGTACGTTCCCGAAGGACGCAACCTGCCGGGCTGGCACAGCCCGGAGATCGCCTGGGCGATGACGCAAGGGCAACTTGCCTGGTATCGCGCGATGGCAGCGTGTGGCGAACTCACCTTGATCACAACGGCAGCGCAGCTTCGCGAGGTTGTCGGCCGGTGGGATTCTGAAACGCGTGAAGCGGCGCCGATCGGGTATGTTCTCAGCATGGAGGGTGCTGACTCCATACTGTCGCCGGCGCACTTGGAAGGTGCGTATCACGCCGGCTTGCGCGCCATAGGGCCGGCGCATTACGGACCCGGCCGGTACGCGCCGGGAACCGGCGCTGCGGGGCCGTTGACCGCGCTGGGCCGCAGGCTGCTCATGCAAATGGAACAACTTGGTATTGTCTTGGACGTGACGCATCTGACGGACGAGGCATTTTGGGAGTCGCTCGATCTGTTCGGTGGGCCGATTTGGGCGAGTCACAACAATTGCCGCGCGCTGGTGGATGGTCCACGTCAGCTGAGCGACGCGCAGCTGCGCGCGTTATTCGAGCGTGACGCGGTCGTCGGCGTTGTGATGGATGCGTGGATGTTGCACTCAAATTGGGTTGTGGGCCGTACTCGACCGAAGGACGCTGGACTGACTTTGCAGAGCGTGGTCGACCACATCGACCACATCTGCCAGCTTGCTGGTTCATGTCGGCACTGTGGTATCGGATCGGATTTGGATGGTGGTTACGGTAGGAATCAATGTCCGATGGACCTCGCGTCGATTGCCGACGTGCGGAAGCTGGGTGAGTTACTGGCCGAACGTGGATTCAGCCAAGCGGACATTGAGGCTATAATGCATGGTAATTGGCTCCGTTTGCTCAACTCGATTTGGAGTGATTGATGAAGCTTGCCAAATACCGTCATCCGAATGGGTCGCTGGGTGTGGGGATCATCAACGACTTTGAACTCGTGCCGTTGGATCTCACGGGCGGGCAGTACACGTGTCTTGCCGACATATGGGAGTCGGACGAACCACGTCAAGTTGCCGAGTTTCTCGCGAACACGGACAGACGGCTCTCGTTAGGCAAAGTCACATTATTGCCGCCGATTGACCAGCAGGAGGTCTGGGCCGCGGGGAGCACGTATGAACGCGGTCAGAAAGCGCGCATGGAAGTCTCGACGTTGGCCAATCTCTGTTACGAGCGTGTGTACGCGGCGCAGCGGCCCGAGTTGTTTTTCAAGGCCTCACCGCACCGTGTCGTCGGTCCGGGGCAGCCGGTACGGATGCGCCGCGATTCGCACTGGTCGGTGCCGGAGCCGGAATTGGCGTTAGTGCTCAATTCGCATTTGCAGCTGGTCGGCTACACGATCGGCAACGACGTGAGTGCACGCGACATCGAGAGCGAGAATCCGTTATTCCTGCCACAGGCGAAGGTGTACAACGCTTGTTGCGGGTTGGGCCCGTGTGTCACGTTGCGCGATGCCATGCCCGATATTGACGAAACGACGATTGAAATGTGGGTCATGCGTGACGAACAGCCGGTTTTCGAGGGGAAGAGTCAGGTGGGGGAGATGGTACGCACGTTCGCCCAGCTGATCCACTGGCTGGGACAGGAAAACTCGTTTCCCGCCGGCGTTTTTCTGTTGACGGGTGCCGGCGTTGTGCCGGGGCGTGACTTCACGCTCCAGGCGGGTGATGTGATCGAAATCACGATCTCGGGGATCGGCACGCTTATCCAACCGGTCGCGCAAGAATAGGCGCCTTGTCAGGTCGGGTTGAAAAACGCTCTGCAAAGTTCGAAGGCGAAAGGGTTTCGCGCCGGGCGCTGTTGCTGACGCGCCGCGGCGCGATCCAGGAATCATGACATCTCGGAATCCGGACCAGAAGGATCGCTTGGCGGCACCCGCAAACGGGGCGTGCGTACCGGGCCAGGAGACGGTCCGCGCGAAGGTGCGTCAGTTTCCGCAGACCCCGGGCGTCTATTTGATGAAGGATCGTACGGGGGTCGTGATTTATGTCGGCAAGGCGACGAATCTGCGTTCGCGCGCCGGCGGTTATTTTCTGAAAGCTGCCGAACAGGACGCGCGGACCGCATCTTGGGTCCACGACATCACCGACGCCGATTACATTGCATGCGATAGTGAGGTCGATGCGTTGTTGGTCGAAGCGCGTCTGATCAAGGATATCCAGCCGAAGAACAACAAGATCCAAAAAGACGACAAGACATTTCCCTATTTGATGATCACCACGCACGACGACTTCCCGCGTGTGGAGGTGACGCGCGAGCCCCGCGCCCGCGCGGTGAAGTTGTACGGTCCGTTCGCGAGTGCCGGTTCCTTACGCGGTGCGGTTCAGGTCCTGCAACGCATCTTCCAGTTCCGGACGTGCACGCTGGAAATCGACGACGGCGATCCACGCTGGCAGTGGTTTCGGCCCTGTTTACTCGCCAGCATCGAGCAATGCACGGCCCCCTGTAACAAGCGGATAAGCAAGGACGACTATCGCCGCTCGATTCGGCGTCTGCAGTTGTTCCTGGACGGGCACAAGTCGAACCTGATGAAACAAATGCACGCCGATATGACACAAGCCGCGCGGGCCTTGGAATTCGAGCGGGCCGCACGTCTGCGCGATGAGATCCGCATGCTGGAAACTCTCGATCAACGCGGGAATCTGGAGACGCACGTGCAACCGGAAGTGTTCTTCATCGATCCGAAGAAAGGCCTTGCCGGCCTGCGCAAAGTCCTGAAAATGCCACGCGTGCCGCGTACCATCGAGGGGATCGATATCGCGCATCTTCAGGGGGGTCAGACCGTGGCCAGCCTGGTCCAGTTCATTGATGGGCTGCCATTCAAGCCCGGCTATCGTCGCTATCGAATACGCACGGTCGACGGTATCGATGACTATGCCAGCATTCACGAGGTCGTCGCGCGGCGGTTTCGGCGCTTGAGCGACGCGTCACGCATGTTCCCCGACATCTTGCTGATTGACGGCGGCAAGGGGCAGCTGAACGCGGCCGTCAGGGCGTTTGATCAGCAGCAGATCACGCCACCGACACTGATCTCGCTGGCCAAGCAGAACGAAGAAATCTTCCTGCCGGGCCAGGCCGAACCCCTGCGCCTGAGCCGCCATGCTTATGCGTTGCGTCTGCTGCAGTATGTGCGCGACGAATCACACCGCTTCGCCCAGTACTATCATCACATATTGCGCAAGAAATCCACGCTGGACTCCGGCGCCACGTAGCCGTTGGCTCGCGGACTAGTGCCGGGCCGGCGGCGGCGTTTGGGACGGGGCCTGGAGCCGGTCCAAGGTGCCCGGTTGCGCCCCGGGCGGCGCGTAGTTCAGCATGCGTTTCAGTTCCGGCGAAACGTGCAAGAAGGACGGGAAATCACCATACGTCGAGCCGGCGTTCCAGGGATAGACCCCGTTCGGTTCAAAGCGGTACTTCTCGTCATTGATTTGTGGCCAGAGACCTTCGTCGTCCAGCATCATCGCCTCGAGTTCGAACGCGAATTTCGCTCGTTCGATGATGTAACCGATGCGATCATCCGCCACGCGTCCGAGTGCCTCGCGGGAATCAGAGAATGCTTTAAGCAGATCCAGAGCGCGAACGCCGGCCAGACCGAGCATCAACTGCATCTGCACGCTGAAGACTTGTTCTTTCGCCAACGCGGCCTGCGTCACGCTGATCGGGTATTGGACGCGCGATTGGGCCAGGTTGCGCATCTCGCGGCGAATATTTAACTTGATGTTGTCCTCGAATCTCATCAAGTCCCGTTGCGACGTGTTGTAGTTGAGCAAGGTGCGGCGATATGTATTGCGTTGTGCCTTGCGATTCAGGGGCAAGTCGAACGATAAAGCCAGGCGTGTTTCACTGTCCTTGAACGAGAAATCGAACGGCCGATTGTCATGGGTCCGTAACGTCTGGGACGCGTTGAGATTCAGCACCGAACGTAACTCGTCCGCCGCGATCTTGATCTGCCGCCAGTCGTCAGCCAACGCGCCCCGTTCATTCATGAGATCGAGACGTTGGACCAGTGCGGTGACCATGGCGTCATCGACACTCATGTCAATCGGCGGCAAACCGCTTTCTTCCGCCGAGAAGAGCTGGCTGGTACGCTGCAGCAACTGATCGGTGCGTACCAGCGTTTCGTTAAGATCGACCGTTTGGGCCCGCCGTTCGAACAGGAGTTGGTCCAGATTCTGTGATAGCGTGGTCAATTCGGCAACCAGCATCGACGCGTCGCCCAGCAAATCCTGAACCCGAAGATTGCGGGGCTCTTTCAACCCGGTGACTACATCTTCTTTTAATTTGTCGTGTTTTGTTTGGAGTTTCAGGACTTGCTGGCGATGCGGGTCCAGCGCCTGAGCAGGGAAATGACGCCGCACGGCGAACTGACCCTGCCGTTCCACGAGAACATCCAGGCTGTCGATCAAATCAAGTTGCCGCTGCAGGATGAGGATCGGTGGTGCCGGTGGCTCTTGCGGGCCGGGGTGGGTCGCGTCATCAAGTTGGCCCTGCTTTTCGGCCGCGTCGAGCCTGGCAATATCCATCCGAAACCGTGCGCGCGCTTCCGCGAGTTGGCTCACGTCGAACGGTTCATGGCTCAGCCGCGACCGCATGGTCATCCACGTGAATAACCGCTCGGCAAGCGAGGCGTCCGCGTTCAAGACGTCAATCAGGTCCGTGGCCTGGGCCCGCGCGCGAAACGCAATCAACCGTTTCTGCCATCGTTGGGCACGTTCTTTTTCAACTTCAATAGTGTCGCGCAAAGTCAAGTGTTCCAACTCGGTCAGGTCGATGTTGATCGGTGTTTCGGTCGGGATGCCGATCGTGAGCTTCAGATTGTCCAGCAGTTGTTCGAGCGAATTGCAGATGCGAATTACCGAGCTGCGTGCCGTCAATACACCCTGTTCAAATTGATTGACGGAAATGGGGTTCGGAGCGCTGGCAACCTCGGAAAGGACCTCTTCTTCCGCTTGCTGGAAGTTGCGGACCTGCGCAAAATAGTTCTGCGCGTCGATCTCGACACCTCGGTACGAGCGCAGGATGCCGTAGTAGGAGGTCGCGATATCGAGAAAGAACTGTTTGCGAAAACGGGCAA
This sequence comes from uncultured Pirellulaceae bacterium, assembly GCA_964607555.1. Lineage (GTDB taxonomy): Bacteria > Planctomycetota > Planctomycetia > Pirellulales > Pirellulaceae > JAJSAJ01. The sequence continues at coordinate 8,853 of CAZSOG010000023.1, forward strand.
ACCGCCGGGCTGCGTATACCAGATCACGTTCCGACTGGATCAACGAGTTCAGGACGATGTCACGCTGGAAAACGCTCTGCGAAACCTCGAAGAACAAGTCCGAATTGACGAACGACGAGAATCCATCCGGACCGTTGAACCGGAGCACAATGTCATTGGCGAACCGGCCCAGAAGGGTGCCGCCGGTCGCCATGAGTTTATTGCCCTGCAAGCTGCTGGGAACGCGCAACGAGTTAACCGTCTGTCCGTTCGTTCGCGTGTGGGTGTACGTCGTGTCGACGCTGTTACCCGTCGTCGTGAATTTCGTCGCATAGCTGTAACGCTGCAGCGAGACGGTCAAGGCCGTCTGGTACAAAGTCTGTTTCTGCTGCTGGTATTCGCGGCTGTTAATCAGCGCTAACTGGAAGATGTCGTGCAAGGACAAACGCGGTGCGCTGTCCAACATGTCCGCCGTCGGTGGCTTAGAAAACGTGTCCTCGTACTCGGCACGCACCGTGGCGAATTCAAGCATCCGCGCCAGACAGGGACCCGGTACCTTTTCCCAATATTCCGGTCGGACCGCGGGAATCGCCAATATGCCGCCATCGCCGGTGTACGCGCGAGTGATGCCACGGTCCGATGATATTTCAATCACGTCGGCAAATGGATCTTTCTGATCCGCCGGGCCCGGCTCCGGCAGCCGGCTGATCGGCTGTTGAAAGGTCGCCGGTCGGACCCATCCGTCCAGCGCGGGCGGGCCATATGCGGGCCGCAGCCCGGGGGCGGGCGATGGCACCTGGAACGCCCCGCCGGACGCGGGGGGCGGGTTGGGCACGCTGCCCGGCTTCGGCAGTGGGCTGGTTGGCACGTCGATCGCCGGAGGGACAGCCGATCGCATCGGTGGCGGTGGTAGCGACGGGGAGAGCGGGCGGCCAACGGTCGGCGGTAAGGCTTCGGCGTCGGCAGCGCGGGGATGTGTGAACTGGGGCAGTTGATATTGATACAAAAACGGCCCGGCCGGTGGCAGCGTCGGGTGGTCCGGATCCGATGGGTCGAAAAACCGCGATCGTGTGTCCGGTTGCACCGTGAAATTTTCCGGAACTTGCCACGGCGTGCCACACGATTTTTCGTGCAGCAGGTAATAGGCCTCGCGATCCGCCTGCCGACGATACATCGGCCGTGTGCAGCCCAATGCGAGCAGAGTTCCGGCCAACAACCCCGCCCAGAGGTGCTTCCATCGATGTTGCCGTATCTGTTGCATGTTTGCATGTCCGAGTTCGTGATGGGAGGAGTCGCTCCGGCGCGCGGTGCCAGCGCACGGCAAGGCCGCGCCGCCCTTGACGCACTGCCATACTCCAAGACGAACATCGACATGCGTTAATGGGAAACTTTAGCGGTTCCAACGATCCCGCGAGTCATGCGGATTGTATGGAAACGCGGAAAACCCCGGTTCTCTGGCCGCGTTTGCCCGTGGTGCAGTGCGACACGCGTGGCTGAGGTACGCTGGCCAAAGGTGGGGGGGCTCAACGGGCCAGGTCTTGGGCGTCAAAGAATCTGAGTTGACGCCGGATGCGATTTATCTGGTTCTTGGTCCCACTCCCGGGTTCGCAAGTCGCCCGCGCCGTTTGGATCGGACCGCGTTGGTGATCTTCATTTGGGCGGTATAGCTAGGTCCTTTCTCCGAAAGGACCGTCGCGGCGCCCATGGCCCGGCCCTTCGCGCTACCAAGACCCAGGTTCACGACGGGACACGGCACGTTTCGGAGAAACGCACCACCTTTCTCCGAAAGAACCGTCATGCCTCGGGGTATTTCCACGGCGCACGGTAGTCGCGTCGCAGTAGTCTGCAGGCCGCTGGATCGTCCGGGATCGTGTTCTTCGACCCATCCCAGTGAACGCTGCGGCCAAGCTTCAACGAAAGCATTCCGAGAAGACTCATCGTGGTCGAGCGATAACCGGTCTCGATGTCGCAGACCGGTCGTTTGCGCGACTTGATGGAACGAAGAAAATCGGCCCAGAGCTCGGGGATATTCTGGTTGTCGGGCGTGTGGAGTTGGGGGGGGAAGTTGATTGACTTGCCGCTCTTGCTGACTGGATAATACGTCGTGCCGTCTTTCCAGCCGATGTGCAGGGTGCCGTTGGTACCGTAAAAATAGACACCCAGCGGGTGCTTTTCGGCTTGGTTACCTGCGTACCGCCGATGTTCCCATACGGCCGTGAACGAGTCGAACTGAAATTCGACCGATTGCGTATCTGGGGCATCGGTGCTATCCCGCTTGATATAACGGCCGCCCATCGACGCGACGTTCTTGGGATATTTCTCCTCGGTCCACCACAGTATCTGGTCGGTCCAATGGATCCCCCAGTCGCCCAACGTGCCATTCGCATAGTCCAGGTACTGCCGGAAGCCGCGTGGATGAATCGAGCGGTTGTAATGGCGCAGCGGTGCTGGTCCGCACCACATATCCCAGTCCAGACCGTCCGGTGGATCCTCATCGGGGACTGGGGAACCAGGTCCACCACCGGAATGTACGAACGCACGAACGAAGCCGATCTTGCCGAGTTTCCCGGACTTGAGAAACTCCATTCCCCAGATGTTGTGGGGCGAGACGCGCCGGTGCGTCCCGACTTGGACGACTCGATGATTCGCCCGCGCCGCTTTCACCATGGCGTGCCCTTCCAACACCGTGTGGCAGATGGGTTTCTCGACATAGACATGCGCACCGGCATTCACGGCCGCGATCATGGCCAATGGATGCCAATGGTCGGGCGTGGCAACAATGACGATTTCCGGCTCTTCACGGTCCAGCATTTCACGGTAATCGGCGTACTGTTTCGGCGCGTGACCCGTCAATTTGCCGAGTTTCTCGTTGGCCTTTTGCAATTGTGTCCGATCCACGTCACAGAGCGCGACGATTTTGGATTGGCCCGCCTGCAATGCCGTCGTCAAGATGTTCATGCCCCACCAGCCGCTACCAATCAATGCCGTCCGGTACATTTTCTTATCCGCGTTGGCGTGGACCGCTGGAGCTCCGACCGCCACGCCGGCGGCTGCGGTGGTCAGGAAAGTGCGTCGCGAAATAGTCATGAACTCATTTCCTTGTGAATTTCGTTATTCCCGAACCGTCAAGAACGTCAATTGGAACTCGCCCTTTCGTAATTGTCAATTTACCGGCTGGAGGCGCAAATTGGTTGGCTGCAGCGGGAGTGTTAACTCTCCCGAAGGCGGGATATAGAAGGGCCGCCCAGCGCCTCCAACGCGACTACTGCTCGAGACTACCATTGTGCCCCCTGCCGGTGTGGTCCACATAGCGGATTCTGCCAAGAAAACATTTTATTCTTGGCGTGGTTTCCGTTACCATGGTCGAGTGGATGCAGGTATGGTGCTTTTTCGGTGCGGGAGTTGGGCGACCACCGCGAGTTGTGTGCGGTTGGCGGGCATGGTCATATGTATCGACGGTGTCGCGTGCGGCTAGCTGCGGTGGTCCGACCCGGTTCCAGTGCCAACGGTGCGGGATCGCTGTCGGGTCGCGCTCCCTTTTCAATTCCTTGGCCCAACGGTGCTTTGTGTGACGGCCGAGGAATACGAGTTTCTGTCAACAGGAGTCTCTCGATCATGGCGTCACGGTGGTATGGCAGCGAGTTGATTTTATTATTCGTGTGCGCGCTTGGCATGCAGGCAGCGGACATTGGCGCGGCGGTGCCGAAGCCGGAGTCCGCTCGGCGTGTAAGTTACTACACCGACGTGCGTCCCATTTTTCAGGTTCGCTGTCAGGGCTGCCATCAGAGTGCCAAGGCGGGTGGTGAGTACGTGATGACGACGTTTGACCGACTGTGTCGGGGTGGTGAAAGTCAATCGGCGGCGATCGTACCGGGCAGACCGGACGACAGTTATTTAATCACGCAGATCACGCCGGAAGATGGCACTGCGGAGATGCCTCAGGATGGCAAGTATTTGTCACCGCAGGAGATCGCGGTCATTCGCAGCTGGATTGCGCAGGGCGCGGTTAATGACACGCCGGACGCAGCCCGCCCGCGCATCGATGCGGCGCATCCCCCGGTTTACACGCACCAGCCGGTAATCACGAGCATGGACTTTTCGCCGGACGGCCGCTTGCTGGCGGTGGCCGGTTTTCATGAAGTGTTCTTGCACAAGGCGGACGGTTCCGGGCTGGTGGCACGCCTGGTTGGTCTGTCGGCAAGAATCGAGTCGGTGCGGTTTTCACCCGACGGCAAGCGGCTTGCCGTCACGGGCGGGCTCCCGGCGCGCATGGGCGAGATTCAGATCTGGGATGTCGCGATACCGCCGGATGGACTCGCCAAGCTGCATCCCAGACTTCAACGTTCGATCCCTGTGACGTTCGATACGGTTTATGGTGGTAGTTGGTCACCGGACGGCAAGTTGATTGCGTTTGGGTGTTCGGACAATTCAGTGCGCGCGATCGACGCACGGTCGGGCAAGCAAGTCTTATTTCAAGGCGCGCACATGGACTGGGTGCGTGACACGGTCTTCTCGGTGGACGGGAAGAACCTTGTTTCGGTCAGCCGCGACATGTCGGTCAAGATGACGGAGGTGGCAACGGAGCGGTTCATTGACAACATCACTTCGATCACGCCGGGCGCATTGAAAGGTGGAGTGAACTCGGTCGCGCGGCATCCGCGCAGGGACGAGGTGGTAATTGGTGGCGCGGACGGCGTGCCGAAGGTGTATCGCATGAATCGCATTACGGCCCGTCGCATTGGCGACGACGCCAATTTGATCCGACGGTTGCCGGCGATGAAAGGGCGCATTTTTTCGGTAGACATCAGCCCGGACGGACGCCGGATTACCGCGGGCAGCAGTTTGAACGGTGCGGGACAGGTGGCGATCTACAGCTACGAATTCGATCCCGCCCTGCCGGACGAGATCAAGAAGATCATGTCCAAGGTGGTCAGTCAACGATCGGCGGCCGAGAAGAAACAGTTGGCGGCCTATCACACGCAGGATGTCCGCCTCGTGGCGCAGCGCGAAGTCCCGGAGTGCGGGATCTTCGCGGTCTGCTTCCGACCGGACGGTCATCAAGTGGCCGTGGCCGGCGGCGACGGCCTGGTGCGTCTGGTGGACTCCAAGTCCGGCGCGATTTGCGGCACGTTTCCGGCGGCCCCCCTAACCGATTCGAAATCCGCGTTGGCTGCGCAAACCCGCGGAAATGCCAAGCGAGCGCCGACACCGGCGGGTGCCGGCGGTCAACAAACAAAGCCAGTTGAAGCGCTCGCTGCCGGCGCCAAGGTCAAGACGCTGGAGATCGTGCCTGATTCGGTTACGCTCACGGGGCCTTTCGACTATGTCCAGCTGCTGATCACGGCGCGGTTGGCGTCCGGCGCGCGTG
>CAZSOG010000024.1:0-14135 GCA_964607555.1 uncultured Pirellulaceae bacterium
GCCCCGATGCGATGCGGTCTCGGTCCATTTGGCGGCGACCGACCAGACGCAAGGCCTGGTCGATCGGGACTTTCTTTCCGCGATGAAAGAAGGTGCGATTTTCATCAACACGTCGCGTGGCCAGATTGTCGATCAGAAAGCGCTGGCGGACGTCATGGAGCAGCGTCAGTTGCGGGTTGGGTTGGACGTTTTCGCCAGCGAGCCGAAACAGGGCGAGGCGTCGTTCGAGGACGTGGAGTTTGCGCGGCGAATCACGGCGACACCGCACATTGGGGCGTCCACCCAGCAGGCCGCCGAGGCAATCGCCGCCGAGGTGGTACACATCATTCGGACTTTTCGGGAAACGGGCAAGCCGGCGAACACGGTCAACATGTGTGCCCGATCGCCCGCCACGTACTCGCTGGTCGTTCGCCATTTCAATCGAGTGGGCGTGCTGGCCGGCGTTCTGGAGCTACTGCGCAACGAGGGAATCAACGTCGAAGAAATGGAGAACACGATCTTCGACGGCGCGGAGGCGGCCTGCTGCACGTTGCAGTTGGATACCGCGCCCAGCGCGGCGACCCTGGCCAAGCTCGTTGCCAGTCCGAGCATTCTGCAGGCGACGGTCGAGTCCCGCTGATTTGAACATCTGGATCACATTCTCACGCGGTCCGGTCTGTGCGGTGCGTACCGGTTACCGCGGTCGCAACCGCTACGTGGCGCTTGTTGGCGTCTGTCGCCATCCAATACGGGCGCGCGGCGACGACTTGGCGAGCCTCGTGGTTAACCGTGACCTATATGTTGTATGGAGATGCGTAGAAGGTCATCGTATGACGGGAGATCGAACGATGTGGCATCAGATTGTACAGATGGCAAGTCCACTACTTCATCACGTGAACCGATTAAATCGCCAGGAGTGGGTTATCTTGTTTGTTGTTGTCCTGGTTCTCGGCTCATATTGCATGCGCGGATTTGGTTCACGCGCCAACTATTAATGGCAAATCATGATGACCCACCTCGACCTCCTGATCAGTGGCATCGCCGTCCCATTCGCACTGTCGGCCGTTGCCCTGCTCGGCTACATTGTCGGCCTCCGACACCGCAAGCCCACGCGGTCATCGCCCGGATTAACCAACCGGCTGCGCGAGAAGATGGATCGGACCGATGAGCTGTTGAGTAATATGGATTCGGTGTCGCGCCAACTGCGCCGTCATTTGGCGGCACGCCACGCCGCCATGCTCCACTGTCGCCAGCAGATCGAGGATCTGACGCGGCAGGGAAGCCACATCAAGTGGAAAGATGAAGCGTCGGCCATTGGCAGTTTGTTGGATCCAGCCGACAAGCTGACGCGGGAGATCGCGTTAGCTTACGACGAGTTGCGTCGCAGCAGTCGCATGTTATCCGAACTGCGCGCGTCCTGAAGGTCCAAACCTGGCGGGCGGGCGCAAGACCGTCGGATCAGTTCAATGCATCGGAAGGCGCGTAACCAAGCTGTACGATGCGCTGGCGGTCCTTGTCGGCGAGTTGCTTTTCGCCGAGCGCCTGAAGGGTCAGCATGCGATGGTATAGGAGTGTCGCAAGGTTCTCTTCAAGCAGCTTCTGGTTGGCGGTCAACAAACGCAAGTCGTAGATGAAATGACGTCGGGCTTCGAGCAGCCATGGATAGGCCTGAGCGCCTGCGTCGGACATGCGAATCGCCTGATCCAGGTCACGCCGCGCCGCCACTTGTCGGTCAAGGCGATAGTAGAGAAATCCGCGCGTATCCAGATACATCGCTTCGATTTCCAAGATCCCCATCGCTTCATCCAGGGTGAGGGGGACGGTCATCGAGACGTTGCCATCCTTATTCAGGTCCTTGAGACGTTTACGATCACGCTTCGCCTCCGCGGGGCGATCGAGTTCATCCAGAAGCTCCGCACGCTGGTAAAGAATGCCACTCACTTGTGCCTTGAGCAACGCGGCACGACGCATATAGTCCAGTGCCAACGGCGGCACGAGGGCCAGCGCGAGCGACCGGTTCTTGTTTTCGGCATAGTGTTTTTCGGCATGACGCAGCGCTTCGTTGAGACACTTCAGAGCTAACTCGCGGTTCTCGTTCCGGCGTGCCGAACCGGCCCGCCCAAACCACAAGAACCCTTCGGGATCCAAGGTCGACGCACGATTGCCCACCAGCTGGATTGCCTGATTGGCGTCCGCCAACCCCTCCGGCAGTTCGCGATTGGCGACGGCCCGAGTATAGGCGAGTGTATTCAGGGCTTGCGCTCTCTTGGCGGCGTCATCCTTGTCACATCGCCGCACCATGCGTTTGGCCTCCGCGATCGCCTCGGCATGGCGGCCCAAATGTTGCAGTGCCGCGATGCGCAGCGAACCAACATCAGGGTTTTCCGGATCCGATTGCCGGACCCGATCGCAGTCACGCAATACGGCTTCCCACTGCTTGGCCTGCAATTCCATCGCGGCGCGTTGCGCATAGAGCTGCGCGGCATTCGGCTGCCAAGCGATCGCACGTCCCTGACGCGCGATCGCGGCATCGAGTTGGCCATTGAGTTGAGCTTCCGTGGCCGCGGCGGCAAACCAGCGGGCCACTTCGCGCGGTGCCTCGGAAATGAGCACGGGCACGACCACCAGCGCGACGGCCACTGAAACAACCACTATTTGACTAGCAGTTCGGCCGCGCCGGGTCCGACATGGATCACCGGGAATCCTCAACAACGGCGTTTCTCGCCGATAGTCCATGGCAACTCCTAAGATCTGGTGGACACTCATTACCCAAAATCCGGGGTTTCATCGGCCCGACCCGATCCTTCCCGCCACGGCCACGTCGCAGTCACTCAGCCCAAGACGTCTTTTTCCCCCATAACAACCTAGAGTGCAAACCGCGTCGCGGCAAGGGAACGCGTACCGGCACGGCGCAGCAGGCCTTGAAAAGTTCACCTCGGCGGGTCATGCTGAACGCAGACGATGGGGGTGTTGCCGGCAAAACTCGATCCGTGTCCCGACCGCGGTCAGATGGCGTGTCCAGCGCCGCGCGGTGAGAGCCGTGCGGGCAAGCGACGAGTTCCATGGAGTTGTTCTTGGTGACCACCTGTCCGGCGCGGGACATTGTGTCGCTGGCGGTGCGTGACGCACTCGTGACGACTCGGGTCGGCCAGCATCCTCGGTTATCTTGCGATTAGTGAATTGCCCCGTGGGGGCAGAAGGAGGTCGACATGCCATTGTTCGAGGTCGAGACTGACGCACACATCATTATCACGTGGGCCAACGACGAGCAGGCCGCTGGCACGGTCGTGAACGACGCCTACCCGCGCGATCAGGTGATCCGTTTAACCAAGCGTCCGCGTGATACCTGGGTGATTTCCAAAGGCGCTCTGGGTTTAACCGATACCAGCACCGATCCTTGTAATGTGGCGCGCGACTGCCTATCCAAGGCGGCGGGCGACAAGGTCCACGCGATCCGTCTTTACATGCATGAAACCGGCTCCGATCTCGAAAACGCGCGCAAAGCCATTGAATCGAATATGGTCATGGGCTGGTGACACGCGGCCCTGGCTTCGACCGTTACCGGGAGTCCGGCCGGCTTGATCGGCAGGACGCAAGCAAAACGCGAGTCCACCCGATGGCGGACTCGCGTTAACGGTCGTTGTGGCCAACTCCATTCTTAGCGGCTGTATGTCGATGGGTAGGCGGAAGCCGCGCCCAGGGGGCTCGCCGTCCGTGCCGGGCTTCCGTAGACGCTACCACCGCCAGGGAGCGGATAAGCCGATCCGGTGGCGCCCGCCGGGTTCGTACCGAGCGTCGTGCGAGTTCCCGGATAGCGTGTCGTTGTACTTGGTTCGGGAGCGCCTAACAGATTGCTGCCGCGACTGGTGCTGCCAGGTCGATAGCCCGTACTTGCGGAACTGGTCGCACTCGAGACCGGCGAGGTGGTTCCCGTCGAGTTGCGACTCCAGCCGGTTGACACCGCGTTATACGCACCGGAACTCGTGGCCGGCACGGGGAGTGACGATCCGTAGGAGCGCACGGGTGTGCTCGGTATATTGGGCGAAAGCGTGCCTGCCCCGGCGCCATATCCGGGTGTCGCGGATGCTCCGGGATAGCTGGGCACGGTTGCCGATGGCTGCGCCGCCGGTGCCCCGTTTCCTGACGAGCCCGCGGGCATCGAGTACCCGGTCCCAGGTGTCGTGCTGCCGTATCCCGTTCGGGGGGAAGCGGGCCACGACGACGAAGCGCTGGGCAGTGGCGGCGCGGTCGAGCCGCCGGCCGACCCGGCATAGGGATTTGCGTTGGGCTGGCCTGGTGCCGCGGTGGCACCGGATGTCGTGGGCGTGCCCCGTGTCATTCCATTGCGAGTATCAGCCGTGTAGGTGGCCGCGCCGGATGGTTGCGACAGGGTTGGCGAATAGAACCCACGCTGTGTCCCTGCCCCACCCGTGTTGTACGGGCCCGTGTAGTATCCGGAATTGGCGGCCGGCCGTGAAGTACCCGCGAGTTGGTTCTGACCATATCCGTTGGGACCGTAGGACGCATTCGTACCACTCGGATTCCGCAGTGTCGAGTTCGCGGCGGTTTGGCCATAAGCGCTCGGCGTGCCGGTCGACGGGTTGCTTGACGCGTACGGCGGCACGGAAATCGAAGGCGGCTGTGGCATCGATCGCGTGCCGGCAATCGCCGATGTCGTCGGCTTTTTCTTGCTCCAGCTCATCCAGTTGGGGCTCGGCATGTGCCAGCCCGTACTCTTGCAACCCAAACTACATGTTGCCACGCTCAGCGCGAGCAACGCGACCAATCCATGGCGCCTGATTGAAATTTGCATGGCTCTCTCGCCCTTGTCAAAGTGATTGGAGAGAGGAAGCGGCCGGCGGGACAGAACTGTCCTCGGAACGACAGCCGGCGTCCTCTTCCTTGAGGACCGCGTTACCAGTTGAGATTCTGTTGTCTGGGAACCTTACCCAGCTCTTCGGGCACAAGCCCCACATGCGGGAACTACTCCCGTTGACGTTAGTTGTCGGCCGTTATAATCCCGGAAGTTCAGTTAATCCGAAAAGTTTACCATTTTGATGTGCGGGCCGCTTGCGAGCTCGTCGCGAAACGCCGCTTCAACCCAAGTGGTCGGTGTCCACCAACGCGTGTCGCGAATGCTACTTGGCCGGCACTTGGCGCCATACGGTCAAACAGGGCACCGGTGGCCCGATTCAGACCAAGCGGGCAGATGATATCGTTGCCGCCCCCCAACGTCAACGCCAGTTAGCTCGAACTCAGCTTGCCCAGAATCCGGGGCTTTCACCAGCCCACCCCTTGCATCGGGGAGGCTCGGATTTCACAATGCGCATCGCTTGGCCGTTGCTTTGACTATTCTTGGGGCGGTTAGGGTCGTCCGACTGGATAGCGAATTGACGCGGTCCGTTCTCCCGTTGGTCGAACTCGCACAGGACATTTCCAAGTGGCGGCGGCATAGATACTTTTCTTTGCCCGGTGCCCCTGAGTGCCATCCTCTGAGAAAGAACCGTCATGGAGCCAACCAAGAAAACACGAGTTGCAATACACGGCGCTGCTGGTCGCATGGGGCGTCGCTTGGTGGCATTGGCGGCCGCCGATCCCGATCTGAGCCTGGTTGCCGCACTGGAATCGGACAGCCACACGGACCTTGGCCGGGATGCGGGTGAACTCGTTGGCCTGGGGCACCTCGGTGTGCCGTTGACCGCGGCGTTGAACACCGAGGCCGACTGTCTCGTCGTGTTCTCGACACCGGCCGCGACGGAATCGGTCGTCAACGTCTGTCGGCAACGCAAGTTGCCGTTGGTCATGGCCACGACCGGCTTGAACGATCGGCAGAAAGACCACCTGATGAGCCTGACCGCGGAAGTGCCCATGGTATGGGCTCCCAATATGAGTCTAGCGGTGAATTTGACGATGAAACTCGCATCGGTTGCCGCCGAGGCACTGAAGGACTGTCCGAACGGGGCGGACGTCGAAATTATCGAGACACACCATCGTTTCAAGGAGGACGCGCCTAGCGGCACGGCACTGCGTTTCGGCGAGATCATCGCGGGGGTGATGGGGCAGACTTCGCACCAGTTTGGTCGGCACGGTCTGGTGGGCCGGCGGCCACACCGTGAAATCGGCTATCATTCTCTGCGTGTTGGCGACGACCCGGGCGCGCACACGATCGTTTTCGGGATGCTTGGCGAGACCATTCAGCTGACCGTGCGAGCGAACAATCGAGATTGCTACGTGCTCGGGGCCCTGGAGGCGGCCAAGTATGTCGTGCAGCAAAAGCCCGGACTCTATGGCATGTACGATGTCCTGGGCCTGTGAGTCCCCGCGCACAACTCAAACCGCACTTTGAGTACACGACGTGGTGGCCGTGCAGGAATCAGTCTCTCAGCGACACCGTTGTCCGGACCCCCATGGGCTTGTCCCATGGGTGAATCAGTCTCTCAGCTATAGCGGCCGACCCGGTTGATCCGCGCGTGCACATCGTTCAGAACCCAGTGATAAAGGCACAAGTGGATACTTTCGACCATGCCCATATCGGTCAGACCGACGTGCAGACCATCCTGCTGCATGGCCTTGAGCTTCCCCCCATCGTAGCCGGTCAGGCCGAACGTGATCAGGCCATGCCGATTGGCCCAATCCACCGCATTCAAGACGTTTTGACTATTGCCCGAACCGCTGATCGCGATCAGCACATCGCCGGTAGTGCCGAAATTCATGAGCTGCTGGACGAAAATCTGGTCATAACCGAGATCATTGGCCACGGCGAGGATCCAGCCGAGATTGTCGGTCAGGCTAAGCACTTTCAGACGTTTCCGGTCCTCATCGTGCAACGCGGATTCCGGTAAACTGCTCTTGCCCAGATCCTCACACATATGACTGGCTGTCGTTCCGGACCCGCCATTTCCCACAATATACACCGTGTTGCCACGCTCCCATGCCTGGTGGATTAGATCCGCCCAGCGTTGCATCGCGGCCTGATCGATCTGTTCAAGTTCGCTGCGCAGACGATCCAGATAAGCATCCGCTCCCAGTTCGATTCCCAGCATGTTGTTGGTCCTTTCGTCGTCGCACGTTCACAACCACGGGTGGCGTGAGTATGTTCCAGCGTCGTGTTCAATCGTCATTTGGATGATACAGCAACAGTGCGGGCAGCATTACCAGGGCCGTCATGGCAAAAATCGGACTCCGGTTCCAGTCGAGTGCCAACACGATTTGGTCGAAAGCCCAGTAGACGACGGCGGACAACAGGATTGCCACCCAGTTTGCCTGGTTCATCACGGCAATCATGCGTCCTTTTTGTCCGTCGGGCGGTCGCGCCTGCATGAACACCTGCAGGGGAATCGCGTACATGCCGGCACACACGCCCAATGCGATGAGTGCCGGCAGCGCGCCCCAAAAACCCAACAGGTGACCGTGCTGCGTGCCCGGCAGGCTCAAGACGAGCAGCATGACGACGAGTCCCCACCCGCCGAACCGCATGAGGCGAAAATCCGTTCGTCCCCGCGAGAGTCGCCCCGCGGCGACGGCGCCCGCCGCAATGCCGATCGCGACACAGGCAGCCAACAGGCTGGTCAGCTTGTCGGTCAGCTCCAGCTGGCGTTTGCCGAGCGAATTGACGGTGGGTTGGGCGATCCCGGCGACCAGCCAAAACACGCAGGACGCGAACAACGCGCCCATCAACGGACGATCCGCACGCAACATGCGCAACGTATCGGCGGGCACGGTCAGTGCCGAGGGGGAGAACCGCAGGCCGGGTGACGATGCCGGCACGGCGCGTACCAGCAGCGATGTTAACGTGCCAATCACGGCGATCACGACACAGATCAACGAACCGATCCACAAGCGTTGCACGGCGACGTTCGCGGATGGCACGGCGCCCGGTTGGGACGTCGTGGTCAAGTCCGAATTGGTAGCGGATACCGGTGACTCGGTCACGGCGGCGACCGCGGGTTGGCCCTCACCCGCCAATTCGCTCAACAGCCCGGCCGCGGCCGTCCCGAAAATGATCGCCAGGAACGTCGTCATCAGAATGACCCCGTTGGCGCGTGGCAAATCGCTCTTGCGCAGCATCTCCGGCAAGATCCCGTATTTGCCCGGTCCAAAAAAAGCACTTTGTGCGCCCATCAGGAACAAGACGACGAGAAGTCCGACAAATCCAACTTGATCATAGAAGTAGAAACCAACCAGACCCAGCAACATCGCGCCGATTTCCGCCACCTTTGACAAAACGATGATCAGTCGTTTGCTGTATCGGTCCGACAAGAAACCGGCGAATCCCGAGAATAGCAGGAACGGCGCGGAGAAGACCAGCATCGCAATCGGCTGGCGGTCCGCGACCGCCACCTTCAGGGCCAGTAGCAACATGAGTTGCTTGAACAGATTGTCGTTGAACGCCCCGAGGAACTGCGTGATCGTCATGCCCCAGAACGAACGATCGTGATACAGGCCAGGCAGTTGCTCGGGGTCCAGGCGAGCACCGGATGCGACATTCACGACCTAATCCTTCGCGAACTCGACACGTTCGTCGTCGACCGGTTGCAGGGGCACGATCTGTTCCGGCGGCACCATGTTGCGAATGTCGTCCGTGATTTTCATGGAACAGTATTTGGGCCCGCACATGCTGCAGAATTGAGCGCTCTTGAACGTCTCCTGCGGTAAGGTCTCGTCGTGGTAGGCACGGGCCGTTTCCGGATCGAGCGCCAACCGAAACTGCTCTTCCCAATCGAACGCGAACCGGGCCTTGCTGAGCGCATCGTCATGTTCTTGAACGCCCGGTCGATGGCGCGCCAAATCCGCGGCATGCGCGGCAATCTTGTAGGCGATCACGCCGCGCCGGACATCCTCTTGATTGGGTAGCCCCAAGTGTTCCTTGGGAGTCACGTAACACAACATCGCCGCGCCATACCAGCCGGCCATGGCGGCGCCGATCGCACTGGTGATGTGATCGTAGCCGGGCGCGACGTCGGTGACGAGTGGGCCAAGCAAATAGAAGGGCGCGCCGTGGCATATCTCGATCTGCTTACGCACGTTCATCTCAATCTGGTCCATCGGAATGTGACCCGGCCCCTCGACCATGACCTGCGTGCCGCGACTCCAGGCACGCTCGACCAGTTCGCCCAACACGTCGAGTTCCGCGAACTGGGCCGCGTCACTGGCGTCGGCGATGCTGCCGGGCCGGAGCCCATCCCCCAGGCTCCATGTGACATCATATTGTCTCATGATGTCGCAGAGGTCATCGAAATGGGTGTAGAGCGGGTTCTGTTGACGATGCGTGACCATCCATTTGGCGATCAATGATCCGCCGCGGCTGACGATCCCGGTGACGCGTTGCGTGGTGAGCGGCAGATGTTCCAGCAACACGCCGCAGTGGACCGTCATATAGTCGACGCCTTGCTGCGCCTGATGCTCCACCATGTCCAGGAAATGCTGCGGGCGCATCGATTCGATATCGCCGCCCAGCTGCTCCAACATCTGATAGAGCGGCACGGTGCCGATCGGCACGGGAGAGGCCTGCACGATGGCCTCGCGCACCTGGTCGATATCGCGTCCGGTTGATAGGTCCATGACCGTATCGGCGCCGTACTTGACCGCCATATTCAGCTTGTCAAGTTCGTCATCCACGCCACCCGTAACGGCCGAGTTTCCGATGTTGGCATTGATCTTGCAGCGTGCCGCCACGCCGATCCCAATCGGCTTGAGGTTGGCCTCCAAATGGACTCGATTGGCTGGAATCACAAGCCGGCCGGCGGCGACTTCGGCGCGAATTCGCTCCGGCTCCAGCCGTTCCTGCTCGGCGACATACTCCATTTCCGGCGTAATGCGACCGGCGCGAGCGTTTTCAATCTGCGTCAATTCCATGAGAGACCTCCTAAAGCGGGCTTCGCGCGCGACCCAAAATGGGTGGCATCCGCCTTTGGCGGGTGTTTGGGCGCGAGCGTCTGGTTATTTGTTGGACGGGTGCGTCTCCGCTTTACATCCGCCCAAGGCGGATGCCACCCGGTCATAAAACATGCGCGCACGGTGCGTGCATGAGGCAGCCTGAGAATCCAAGTTAAAACGCGGCAGCACCGCGTCGTCATTCCATCTAAGTCGTACGATTCGCCATCCCGCACATCCATTGGGCCGCATTGGCCGCAGTATGCGCGGCGCGCCAACCCGGACCGACGATCCACGCCGGACAGTTCAGCCGACGTTGTGGAAAAGTCACCGGCCACCAGCACGCCATACGCGCACCAGCCAGGATCGCCGTCTGGCCTTCCAGCGCCGGTGGTTGTCCGGGTAGCTCCTCCGAATCATGGTACCGGTCCCGAGTCGTTTGTCAATTGACCGGCGGTCAGAACGAGAACGGGTGGCGGGAATCGCGCGGCCAAGATGGACCGTCGCTGCCGGCGTCGTCACGCCTCCTGAAGATTGGACCGCAACCACCGCTTGACTTCGCCCACGGGCATTCCTTTTCGGCGGGCGTAGTCTCTAACCTGGTCCTCGGCAATGCGGCCGACGCTGAAATAACGCGCATCAGGATGTGCGAAATAGAGTCCACAGACACTCGCCGCCGGTTGCATCGCGAGCGTTTCCGTCAGGTGGATGCCAACCCGCCGTTCGGCGTCAAGCAGCGAAAACAGCGTCGTTTTTTCCGTATGGTCCGGTTGCGCCGGGTATCCAGGAGCGGGCCGAATACCACGATAGCGTTCGGCGATTAATTCTTCGCTCGACAGTCGTTCGTCTCGACCGTAGCCCCAGTCCCGGCGGGCGCGTGCGTGCAGCCATTCGGCCAACGCCTCCGCCAACCGGTCGGCGAGCGCACGCACCATGATCGCATTATAGTCGTCATGGCGCGCTTCGTATTCCGCGGCAAGGGGAAGGGCACCGATCCCCGCCGTCACGGCAAACAGGCCCAGGTAGTCATGTCGATCGGCGTCGACCGGCGCGACATAATCCGCCAACGCGCGAAATTCGGACTGGCCGCGACGTTCCCACTGTTGCCGCAAGGTATGCAATCGAGCGGCCTCCTGACGGGGCTCTGAGTTCGCATAGACGACGATGTCGTCACCCGCGGACGCGGCGGGCCAAAAGCCGTAGACCGCCCGTGCCGTCAACAGTTGACCGGACACGATCGTGTCCAGCATGTGGCGCGCGTTCTCATACAGCTCGCGTGCCGCCGCACCTTTTTCGGGATCGTCCAGAATCTTGGGAAACTTGCCGGTTAGCTCCCAAGCGGAAAAGAAAGGCGACCAATCGATGTATGGGATCAATGCATCGAGTGGGACGGGGTCCAAAACACGCGGTCCGAGAAACGCCGGTTTCGCGATCGCGATCGTCTTCCAGTCCGTCCGAAACGCCTGCCGGCGGGCCTGCTCGAGCGGCACCAGAGTGTGCCGGTGTTGCGTGAATGCCTCGCGCAACCGCTTCTGTTTGGCATGGTTCTCACTGATGAACGCAGCGCAATGCTCCGCGCTGAGAAGCCGTTCGACCGTTCCGGAACTGCGTGACGCGTCGCGCACATAAACGACCGGGCCATCGTAGCAGGGCGCGATCTTCACGGCCGTGTGCTTTTCACTGGTCGTCGCGCCACCGATGAGCAGTGGCAGATGCATGCCGCGTTGCTGCATTGTCGTGGCAACGTGCGCCATCTCCTCCAAGCTTGGCGTGATCAACCCGGACAGACCGATCAGATCCACTTCCTGTTCGGCTGCCTCCGCCAAGATCTTTTCGCAAGGTGTCATCACACCCAGATCAATCACTTCGTAGTTGTTGCAGCCCAGCACGATACCGACGATGTTCTTGCCGATGTCATGGACGTCACCTTTGACCGTCGCCATGAGGATCTTGCCGCGCGTAGATACCGATGCCGATGCGCCGCCGGCGCGCCGTTCCTGCTGGAGATAGGGCATCAGGTACGCGACGGCTTTCTTCATGACACGTGCCGTCTTGACGACTTGCGGCAGGAACATCTTGCCACTGCCAAACAGGTCGCCGACGCGTTTCATCCCGTCCATTAACGGGCCTTCGATCACTTTCAGACAGGTACCATGCAGTTGCCGCGCGGCTTCCGCGTCTTCCTCGATAAATCGGTCGATTCCCTTCACCAAGGCATGCACAAGTCGCTGTTGAACGTCGCCCTCGCGCCACGCCAGATCTTCCGCGGGTTGCTGCTTCGCGGCGGCTATCACCGTTTCGGCGAACGTCACCAACCGTTCCGTCGCATCCGGGCGCCTGTTCAACAGCACATCTTCGACGTGCTCGAGCAGCTCGGGCGGAATCGCATCGTAGATCGCGAGCTGACCCGCATTGACAATTCCCATGTCCAGACCGGCACGAATCGCGTGGAACAAAAACGCCGCGTTCATTGCCTCACGCACTCCATTGTTGCCGCGAAAGGCGAACGATACGTTGCTGATCCCTCCCGACACCTTCGTCCCGGGAAACTCCTGTTTCAAAAGACGTATCGCGTCAATGAAGTCAACCGCGTAATTGTCGTGTTCCGGGATCCCCGTGCCGACCGTCAACACGTTCGGGTCGAAGATGATATCCTCCGGCGGAAACCCGACGCGCTCGGTCAAAAGCTGATAAGCGCGTCGTGACATGCGCAGCCGGTCGTCCAACCCCGTCGCTTGTCCCTGCTCGTCGAACGCCATCACGATCACGGCCGCGCCGTAACGTCGAACCAGACCGGCACGACGCAGAAACTCCGCTTCGCCATCCTTGAGACTGATGGAATTGACGATCGCCTTCCCCTGTAAACACTTGAGGCCTGCTTCGAGAACCGACCACTTCGAGCTGTCGATCATGACCGGGACTCGAGCGATATCCGGCTCTGCCGCAATCAAGTTCAGGAAACGCGTCATCGCCGCCTCGCCCTCCAATAACGCGTCATCCATGTTGACATCAATCACGCTTGCCCCGGCCACGACCTGCTGCCGCGCGACCTCAATCGCATCATCATACTGCGCGTTCCGAACGAGCCGCGCGAAGCGCCGCGAACCCGTGACGTTGGTCCGCTCGCCCACCATGATGAAATTGGCTTCCGGCCGTATGATCAGTGTCTCCTGGCCGCTAAGTCGCGTGCATGGGGAAACTGGCTCGAGACGCCGCGGGGCGAGCGTGCGGACCCGCCGCGCCAGCCGCGCAATGTGGTCCGGCGTCGTCCCACAACAGCCGCCCACAATATTCAACCAGCCGGCCGCGGCGAATTCGCCCAGTGCCGCGGCAAGCGCCTCCGGGCCTAGATCGAAACCCCCAAACTCGTTCGGCAGCCCCGCGTTCGGGTGACAACTGACGTACGTCGGCACCAGGTTCGACAGTTCCTCGACGTACGGGCGCATCTGCGCGGGACCCAACTAGCAATTGAGCCCGACGCTCAATAGATCGAAGTGCGCGATCGAAGTCCAAAAAGCTTCGAGTGTCTGACCGGAGAGAGTGCGCCCCGCTTGATCGACGATCGTTACCGATGCCATGACCGGTAGGCGGCGGGCCGCGTCATCGAAATACTTCGCGATCGCAAACAGACATGCTTTCAAGTTCAGTGTGTCAAAGGTCGTCTCGGGAAACAGGATGTCGACGCCACCCTCCACCAGAACCGCCACTTGTTGATAGTACGAGTCGACCATTTGATCAAATGTGACCGCTCGGTAACCCGGATCGTCGACCTTGGGCGAAATGGACAAGGTCTTGGCCGTGGGGCCGATGGAACCGGCGACAAAACGGGGTTCATCCGGCGTCTTCGCGGTGAATTCGTCGGCTGCCTCACGCGCGCATCGTACCGCTGCCCGGTTGATCGCGCGCATCATCTCGGCCGGCAAATCGAATTCTTGCATCCCGATCGGACTGGACCCAAACGTGTTGGTCTCTATGATGTCCGCGCCGGCGGCAAGGTATTGCCGATGGATCCGCGTCACAATGTCCGGCCGCGTCAGACTTAGGATATCAACGAAATTTCGCAGTTCGACGTGGTGGTCCTCGAGATCGCGGCCGCGCACGTCCGCTTCGTTGAGCCCAAGTGCGAACACGGCAGTGCCCATCGCGCCGTCGAGAACGAGAATTCGTTGCGCGAGCAATTCGCGGAGTTGCCGGGTCTTGTTCGTTTGTTCGGTTCGTGACATGAGTTGTATTATACCGCCGCCACTTTGAAATATCCTGTGCGAGTTCGACCAGCGGGAGAA
>CAZSOG010000025.1:0-14104 GCA_964607555.1 uncultured Pirellulaceae bacterium
GTTTCGTATCCAGCTCGATCACCGCGGCGATATCATCGGGCGCTTCACGGGGGACGGAGATTGTGACTTGATCCGATCCGACGGTCGCGCGGCATGGCTCTCCGTTCGCCAACATACGAGCCTTAACGGGGCCCTGCGCGACGAGCGGCACGCGCAGTTTTCCATCGGTGGGCCAGTCGAACACATGCAGATAGAGTCGTGTCGTGCCGTTGGCCAG
Source organism: uncultured Pirellulaceae bacterium (assembly GCA_964607555.1). Lineage (GTDB taxonomy): Bacteria > Planctomycetota > Planctomycetia > Pirellulales > Pirellulaceae > JAJSAJ01. The sequence goes on from CAZSOG010000025.1 coordinate 218, forward strand.
TTGCTTTTGCGTGCAGCGTCCCCAGGGGAGGCGCGCGAATGGACTCGCCGTGGTCGCGTAGATCGAGTCGCCATTGACTTTCATCCACTTACCGATTGCCGCCATTGCCCTGACACTTGGTTCCGGCACGCTCCCATCCCCCTTCGGTCCGATATTCAGCAGGTAGTTACCGCCTTTGCTGGCAATATCGATCAGGTTGCGAATCAGCATTTTGTTGGACTTCCACGCGTGATCGTGGGCACTGTAGCCCCACGTCGTGTTCATGGTCATGCACGTTTCCCAATCGACGCCGGGCATCCCGGTGGCCGGGATGTGCTGTTCGGGGGTAATGAAATCGCCGTATTGTGGATCGAGTCGCGGGGCGATGGCGGCCGTGCCCATCCCGGTGAAACCGGCCTCGGGTTTGCGAAACAGGCGGTTGTTCATGATGATCGCCGGCTGTTTCGCGCGGACCTCGCGGATCAGATCCGAGGCGCGCCAGGCTCGGTCGCCTTGAAAATCGACGGAGCTGTAATCCCACCACATGATGTCGATCGGTCCGTAGTTCGACATCAGTTCGCGCACCTCGCCGTGCAGGTAATCGATGTACTTCGAGTGGTCCCGAGTTCCATTAGGATACGGCTGACCGCGGAGCGGGTGCGGCAACTGTTTCGACAACGCGTACGCGTACTGGTCATGATGCCAATCGATCACGGAGTGATAAAAACCAACGCGCAGTCCTGCGGCGCGGCACGCCGCGACGATCTCCTTGACCAGGTCGCGATGCAGCACGGAGCCCGCGTCGTAATCACTCACCTTGGAATCGTGCAGTGCGAATCCTTCGTGGTGCTTCGTCGTGAACACGAGGTAGCGGCAGCCGGCCTGTTTGGCGAGCCGTGCCCACTGGCGCGCGAACCCCGGTTTCGGCGTGAACAGTGGAATTGCGTGTCGTGCGTACGTGTCCGTGTCCGCCTTAACGCGCTGTTGGATCCACTCCATGCCGCCACGCGTGCCGACCGGCTTGCTTTCCCAAGTTCCGGCCAGGCCCGAATAGAGCCCCCAATGCACGAACATGCCGAACCGAGCTTCGCGCCACCAGCGCATGCGTGCGTCGCGCTGCTCTTTGGTTTCTTGGACGGGTGCATCCGCGACGGCGGCAAAACGCTTGCCGGCGGCGGCCGGCGAACGATCCGCCGCGCGCGCGATTCCCGCGATTCCGGTCAACAAGAAGAATGCGGCAATAAAAAACGTGGTGCGGGTCATGGACTGGTTCTCCGAGTTGAAATTATTCGTTCTAGGCGAAAAAGGACCCCAGCGATACGATCTTACTCCAAAGTGCCCAGAATCCGGCGATGATCATCCCGGCAGCGGAGACCCACAGAAACAGATCCCAGAGCCGGCCCGGACGGATCCGTCGATCGCAGCGCCGGTAGCGGAAGAAGAGCGCGGCGGCGGCCAACATCGGCAGCATGACCGCTTGCATGAGTCCACCGAGCAAGACCAGCGCCGCGGGTGCCGGAAACGCCACGTAGACCACCAGGCAGAGTGCCGGGAACAGACCGCTGAGCAGACGCACGCGGCGCCGATATTGCTCGGGCGTTTGATCGCCCAGTCCCATCACGCGCAGGGCGTCGGAGAAGACGCGTGCGTGGCCGGCGTTCGCCACGAAATAGGTTGAGTAGAGTACGGCGAACGCCCCGAACAGGAACAACGCCTCGGCCCCTCGACCGAACACCGGTTCGTACATCACCGCCAGGGTGCGGATCATGTCTTCTTTTTCAGGATCCAGACCGGTGCGTCCCAGGATGGCCGCGCCCAGGAAATAGAATGCGAGCGTTGCAAACGTGTAGACGACGGCCGAGCACCAGGCGTCCCAGCGCATCACGCGCATCCATCCGCGTGCCCGCTCGACCCAGCCGACCGTCGAATCACGCGGTCCGGTGAAACGCGCGTAGCCGCGTTCGAGGCACCAATACGGGTAGGCGATCAATTCCGCGGCCCCCACGCCGATGATCCCAAACGTCGCTAACGCCGTCGCGACCGCCGTGCCTTGCACGTGGCTCACAACCGGCGGCAAGCGAAAACTCATCCCTTGCACGATGTCGCGCCACGATACCATCCACGTGGGATTGGCCTGCAACAATAACAGATTCACGATCGTAACCAGCGTGAACAGCGCCACCATTGCCGTTGAAAACGATTGAATCACACCGTACCGACCAACGACCAGAATCACAACGGTCACGGCCGCGATGACCGTAGCCCAAATCCGGTCGTCGTGGGGCGCCGGTGGGCGGTTGTCCAATTGCGCGAAACGCGCGGCACCAAGCTTGTGAATCCACTGTTGGTCGGCGCGTGCCAGCCGTCTCTCCAGTTCCTTGACGCGACCCACAACGTCGTCCGGGCCGTCGCCCACGTGGAGCTGCCGCGAGCGCTGCAATTCGGCCCGTTTCACCTTCAATTCCGTCTGCATGTCGACATACTCGTTGAACGCGCGGCCCGCCGCGGTGATCGGCATGCTGATCGCCAGCGCCTGGCCCACACCGCCGACGATGCCACCGAGCTGGCTGATGCTCGCCATGAACATGATGAACCAGTACCAGACGATCCAATTCCCGCGACCGGCGATCCGCGGCCCGGGCACTTCCGCCAAACCCGCCATGGTTGTCTTGCCCGTGACAACCGAATAGCGGCCGAATTCAATTTGGGCGAAGACCTTGATGAGACATCCAATCAGGATCAGCCAGAGCAACCAGAACCCCGCCTCCGCACCCGTCTTTGTCGTCGCGATCAGTTCACCCGACCCGACAATCGAACCGGCAATAATCATCCCCGGCCCAAGCTGGCGCAGAATCCCGGCGATTCTGGTCGGTGGATTCTGAGTCGTAAGGGGATCGTGCTTGGAATCGCCCATGCGTGTTTCTTCCCTGTTTGGTAGTGTCCGAGGACGTGGACCGCCACGGCGAACCACGTGTCTCGCGCCACGGCCGCCGCCATTCTAATGCCGCCCGCAACGCAAAACAAATACGCATAAGGCAGGTTTGATTATTCGTAGCCGTTCACGACACCTGCTATCAAGGAACACTAATCTTCACTGATCAACACTAATGATCCCTCTATGAAGTCCGCAACACTCAACAAGAATCTGGCAGGTCGTAGAAAAGTCGAAGGCATTTCAAGATAAGGTATTCCAATATTAGCGAGGATTAGCGCCGATTAGTGTTCATTTTCTTCTGTTCCGTCAACAGCTACGATTATTCTTGGGGCGGTTAGGGTCGTCCGACTGGATAGCGAATTGACGCGGTCCGTTCTCCCGTTGGTCGAACTCGCACAGGACATTTCCAAGTGGCGGCGGCATAATCTGGCCGTAAAATCAGTACAGTCGGCATATTTTACCTAAAGTGTCCTTCTTCCGTTTGCCGAAGAACGAACTGTGAGTGATCAGTTCTTGTGCTCGTATTTTGCCTCCTGAGCAAGTGGAAAATGACCATGAAACGGACGCTTCGGTTCTGCTGCGGCTTGTTGCTGGTGGCCAGTCTGTCGGGCTGCGCGATTTGCCAGGGACCGTACGACGACACGTATTCCGCCTACGGTGGACGCTGGCAACGACTGGACCCGGTCAATAATCGCGTTGGTTCCGCATTCGTCGACGCGGGGACGCGGGTCACGGACGACGCGCAAGACGGGGATACGGTGACCGAGCGGGACATCTATCCCGAGCTGAATACCGTGCCCACGCCCGCGCAGTGACGCGCCGGGGCCGGTCTCATCCGGCGCGGGCCCGATCGGACTCCCACGCAAACCGGTCAAGCAACTGGGGGAAAGACTCGATGTAGTCTTGGGCCACGGCATCTTCATCGTAGTTAAACGCGACAGCACGCAGTCCGATGCGGCCGGCGACACGCAACCAGCGCGTGTCGCGGCCCACGTACGCCAGTTGCGCGACCGGCAGGTGCATGGATTCGACGGCGCGTTTCAGCAGGACGCCATCGCGCCCGTGATTTTCGACCGCGGGCAAGATGCATGGGAAAGCGTGCTGCAAGCGAAGTCGCGTCAGACGCCGTTGGATTGTGGCTCGATCCCATGGGTCGCTACACACCAATCCCAGCGCGACGCCATGCTCGGAGAGCGTCCGCAGCGTGTCAGCCACGCCTGGCAGTGCGAATAGACGCTCTTGTAGTTCGAACCAGCGTGCTTGGGCGGCCGCTTCCACCTCGTCAATTTGGCCGGAGGACAATCCGGCCGCGGCAAGGAACTGACGCAGCGCGGCCCAATAGTGCAGTTCGCCACACCGCACACGTTCCAAATACGACGCACGCCAGAGGCGGAAAAATGCCGTATAGTGCGTGTGTAGCCCCATGCGGGACACGAGGCGCAGCAGCCAGCGCTGCCAGGCACTATCGTCGTACAGCACGCCGGCGAAATCAAAAATCACGCCGCCAATGGGAGGGGCCGGTTCGCGGAGCCGCCGCAGCAGATCATGCGGCCCCAGCATCATCCGCACCGCCCGCCCGGAATAGACCTCCCCCAGAACATCCATGTTCTCTCGGCTTCCTTTCCTGTCGTTCCGGAAAACGTGCCGCACGGCGTGCGTCGGCCGCGCGGGCTCCATGGCTTCGTGCCAATGGTCGTCGCTGCACACAAATGGAACGTCCGCCGGCGCCTGCCGCCGGCGAGGGGAGCGAGAGTCTAGCATGCATTGTGCGCGATGGTCAAGAGGAACCGGCATGTAATCCGAGGGCGGTGTAGATCCTTGGATCGGCCAGGGAGTCGGCGATGAATGCCGCGCCCTCGAACGAATGGCTACGGCTATGGTCGCCGGGCACGGCGACCGCGAACGTACCCGCACGGCTGGCCGCACGGCAGCCGATTTCACTATCTTCCAGGACCATGACTTGGGAACATGCCAAACCCAGGCGCCGAGCCGCTGTCTGGTAGATTTCCGGCTCCGGCTTGCCGTGCACGACGTCCTCGGCCGTCAGCAGGAACTGAAACCGGCCAACCAGGTCGAAACGCGCCAGGCAGTCGAGCACGAAATGCCGCCGGCTGCTAGTCGCCACGGCCTTGGGGATCCCCGCTTCCTCCAGTGCCGCCAGCAGCTCGAGCAAACCGGGCATGGGCGCCAGTTTCGCATCCAAGACGTCGGGAAACAGCGCGTCCGTCTCCGTCTCCAACTGCTCGACCGTGGCATCCAGATCATTCCACTGGATCATGATCCCGAGCGCGATTTTCGTCGGCCGCCCCATCATTTCATCGAGCAATTCACGCGTGAACTGCTTGCCGCGACGGGCCAGGAGTCGGCTGCCGACTTCGACATATAAGTCTTCGGTGTTGAACATGAGGCCGTCCATGTCAAACACCACGGCCTGCGGCGGTACGTTCGCTCCCATCGAGGATCCTTTATCGGTCTTGGTGAGTCACCCTTGGCATCATCGGCCGTGTATCGGCATCGGGGTGGGGGACGTGGATGTGAGGAGGCGGTCCTTGGACGGCGTTCTCGTCGCCTGCGCCGGTCCCGGAAGTCCCTCGAGCGTCTTGGCAAACCGGTTGCACGACCGTCGTGCGGCTCCTCATCATGCACGTTGTCAGGCGCGGCGCGCGTCCCAAACTCACGATCCGTGCCGCATCAATCTAGTCCCGGTCCGGATCTTGGATCAATCGGGCCAGGGTGCCGCAGCGCGCGCAGCCGGGGCATTAAGCGGCTGGCCGCGAACAACGTGGTGCGTCCAGTCAAGTCGGGATAGGCGACCACCAAGCGCCCTTTGGTATACACGTTCGGACGCCAGCGTGCCAGGGATGGTGTCAACGGTCCCACGAAGTCGATCATCCCACAGGTCGGATCCTCGCTGAGTCGGCGCAGCAAATGGCATGTCAGTACCTGCCCCGGACTACACCGCGCGTAATCGGTCGCATAGGCGACCTTGAACGAATGGTACACGGACTTGCACAGCCACCCGTACTCGGCCGCGATCAGACGGCCATCGTGGTGGAGCAGAGCCCAGTGTGTCTGATGCGAGTCCGCCAGTCGCGCGACCTGTGATTTCAGGAACTGCGTCGCCGGCGCGTGCGCGATGATCGACGTCCCGGCCGCGCCTTTCCAACCGTGGTGCTCCAAACGCATCAGCATGTCAAGCAACGTCGCCGCATGCTCGGCGTCGGTCGGGCGGAAGCACTCAAATTCCAGCTGGCCACAGGCGCGCAGGCGGCGTTCGGCGCGCCGCAATTGATGCCGAAAGTTCTTTGACCACCGCCACTCCAGCGATTGCCAGCCCTCATCGAGCCTCAGGTACGGCACGTCGCAATGAGGGCGTATATCTGTCAGCCATCCGCCACGCCGCGCCGCGGCCGCCAGCGCGGACCAGGCGTCATCCCGAAACGGAATCGAACCAAACCAGTAGACGGACTGGCTCGGCACGCGCATCGCCGCGCTCAGCTGGTCGCCGAGCCAATTGGCGTCGAGTCGCTTGTCGAACATCAGTTGGCCGGCGGGAGACCATTCGTTTCCGGGAATGTCCACTGTCGGTAGGAAACCGGACTTGCGCTTCCGGACTAACGGCAGGGCCGCCACGAACCGGTCCCGCTGACGCAAGACGATCGCGCGAAAATCAGCCGGCGTTCGAAAACAGGTCACCCATTTTTCAATGAGCGCGGCGCGCGCCGTTGGCTGGGTAACGCCGCTGCGTCTCCACAGATCATCCCATTTGTCCGCATGCGCGCGGAGCGCCGAAAGCGAGTCCAGATAAAGCGTGGATACAGATTGCATGCGGACACGGTCCCCCCGGTTATCATGAGCATAGCATGTGCGGCACGTGCCGGGCGTCCACGCGCTCCCGCTCGAGCTGGGCGGCCGCATGGCGGTCGGCATTTTCCGTATAATCACTTCCCGCAACCGGCAGTTCTGGTCCGAGGTGTAGAAAAACGCTAAGTCGTTGTAGGGAGTTTTGTTGCGCATCGAGCCGATGCGTGGTGTAGCGGATTGGAAGAAGAGGATACGCACGCAAAGGCGCAAAGGGCCAAAGATCCGAATTGGACAGCGCCACTTTTTTTCGTTATTGGTTTGTCAATGCTCGGATTGTCGGTATCCGGTCCCCGCCCAGCTGGTCTGGGTGGAGCCAGTGATTTTCACTAATTGGCAGCACACGCGCCAGCCCCCTCCTCTCCCCGCCCGCCGCGAAGCGGCGGGCGGGGAGAGGAGGTTTTTCTTTTTGCGCGCTGCTGTAGTGCAGAATCATGCGCTCCACCCACACAAGGTGGGCGGGGGCGTAACTCCCTCGATTGGAGTGAGTTACGCTGCTCGTGATACAAAAAGTGGCGCTGTCCAATTAGATGTGAATTACCTTGCATTGAGCCTCGATTTGCGCAAGCGTGTGCAATTCACCCACGCCGCTGCCGGGGCAGTCGTGGCACGTTTGCTGCCATGCTGCCGGCGTTCGAATGTTCGAGTTCCAGAACGGCCAGCTGCGGCATTGGCGGGGCCGCTGATGATACACTTGGCATGTGCGCTGTGCCTTGTCAAAAAACACACAGGCGCCATCGGAAAGCTCGCGCAAGCTCTTGCGAATACCAACTTTGCGCACATATTTCTGCTCGAATCGCGCGATGTCCGCGCAATCGGTGGCGGCGGCCAAGGCCGTGATCTCGGCCTGATTTACCCAGACGAAACCCGGCGCGCCCGTGCAACAGTCGCCGCACTGGCTACAGTGAAAACGGAGGCCTGCATGATACCAGGGCTGCTTTTCCATACTCGGATTCTCCTCGAACCGACATCGTCCGCCATGCCACGGACTCGACAATAGCACCGTGAATCCGTCCCACAACTCGGTTTCAAACATGTATGATGGACTTCGACGCCCGTCGCTGCAGCGGTCAAACGGCCTGCCAACGCCGTCCGGCGAATGGCCATCGGTTCGCCGCGCACCGGCCGATGGCCGTGTGATCGCGTTGTTGTGCTGGTCCGCGGAAAAAATGCCCTACCCACACCAAGCGTCTCACGCGGAAACGTGGCTTCGCGCGATCTCTGCTACCGCGCGCACCGCCGTATCGACCTCCGTGGGCGCGGTGAATACGCTGGCGCTGAAACGTACGGTGCCACCACGCTGGGTCGTGCCGAGTGCCTGGTGCATCAGCGGGGCACACTGAATGCCCGCACGCACCTGAACGCCGTACGATGTGTCCAGGATCGCCGCGATATCGCGCGGATCCGTGCCGGCGATCGAAATGCTGACCACCGCCAGTTGCCGTGTCGCATCGTTGGGGCCATGAATGGTGACATTGGGAATGTCGCGGAAACCATCAAGAAGCTGGGACGTGAGCCGTGCCGCATGCGCGCGCACGGTCGCCAAACCCATCTGCTGGAGGTAGCCGATCGCTTCCCCCAACCCCAGAACGGCCGGAACATTGAGGTTACCGGGCTCATACTTGTCCGGCAGAATGTCCGGCTGGCGGTCCTCGTCACTCTTGCTGCCCGTGCCGCCCTGGCGGAGCGGCAAGAGCTCCGTTTCAACTCCCGGTGCGACGTATAGAACGCCGAGTCCCGCTGGTCCCAGCAGCCCTTTGTGGGCCGGCGCCGCGAACAGATCAGCCCCGACTTCCTTTACGTCGATCGGCATATGTCCCAAAGATTGGGCCGCGTCCACCAGGTAGCGGACGCCCAACTGGCGCGCGATTTGTCCAACTTCCGCGACCGGTTGCAGCGCGCCGGTGACGTTCGACGCATGAATCACGGCAATCAATCGTGTGTCGGTTCGAACCGCACGGCGAATCGCTTCGGGATCGATGATGCCGGCCGAGTCACATGGCACGCGCGTTACCTGAACTTGCCGTCGTTCCTCCAAAAAACGCAGCGGACGTAGCACGGAGTTGTGGTCAACGACCGTCGTTACAACATGGTCGCCAGGGCGCAACATGCCATGCAGCGCCAAGTTAAGTGATTCGGTACCGTTCACCGTGAAGATGATGCGGTTCGGGTCGTGCGCCCCCAGCATTTGCACCAGACGCGTACGAGTCCGCAGCACGCGGCGTCCCACTTCATCCGCCTCGCGGTACGCCCCACGCCCGGCCGTCGCACCATTCGTGCGTTGATACTGATCCACCGCCCGATACACGGCTTCCGGTTTGGGCCAACTCGTTGCCGCATTGTCCAAATATATCCGCCCGCGCGCACTCATAACCTCGCTCCTGGTCTTGAATTGCTTTCGCCCGTGCGATGCACCCGGCGCACCTCGACACAGCCGTGGAACCCGCGCAGATCATGATACGTTACGCTCGGCCACGACTCAACCACCCGGGACACGTACCGCTAGACTGGTCGGTTGGGGTCCTTGATTTGCCCGGGACCGTGATTGGTCACGTCGTACCGCTCCGACTGTTGCCGACGACGCGATAGCCCGGCGCGATCCAGAAGCGACCGCCCCAGTATCTCGCCGATCTGCTCTTCATCCGGCGGCGGCGGGCCGGTCGCGCCCAGATCGACCGGTGAATAATTCACCGTGTACTGGTGCTTGGCTACCGACAACGTGTCCCCGGGATCCAGACGCTTGCGCGTGACACGCGTGCCATTGACCTTCGTGCCATTGCGGCTCTTGAGGTCTTTGACAAACCAGTACCCGTGCTCAAGACTCAAATGGCAGTGATGTGCCGATACGTTGGGAAACCGCAATGTGATGTCACACCCCTCGCGCCGACCGACCAACAGTTTCTTCTTCAATAGGGGAATAGGATCCCCTCCGCCAAGTGGAACGAGCTCCCCAAACATGGTCGTGCTCCCTTGCCTTGGCCGGGTGCCCCTCGCAGGATCCGGACCGGGCCCTTACGATAAAATGAGAAATGTAAAAGTACTTGTCTTTACTGTACTAGGGTTCTGTTTTGTCGTCAACTTCCGGAACGTATATGGACCGTGCACCGATGCCGAGCTGGCGGGATTCGGGACTTCGTTTCCATACCTATCGGCATTTCCTCAGCAACCGATTCGCGGCGCGTGTGTATCGAGTCAGCCTGGACGGCGGTTTCACCTGCCCCAATGTCGACGGGACGCTAGCGACCGGGGGATGTATATTCTGCAATAACGATAGTTTTAGTCCAAGCCGACGGCACGGCCATGCGGCCATTACGGCGCAGCTTGACGATGGCATCGCGCGGCTCAAGGCCCGCTACGGCGGAACGACAAGATTTCTCGCGTATTTCCAGCCGGCGACCAACACGCATGCTCCAGTTCCAGCATTACGCGTCTTGTTTCACGAGCCGCTGAATAACCCATCAGTGGTAGGGCTCGTGATTGGTACGCGCCCGGATTGCGTTTCCGGCGCGGTCATGGATTTGTTGGCTGAGTTAGCCGAACAGACGTATGTTTGCGTGGAATACGGCATGCAGACCATGCACGACAAGAGCCTTGACTGGATGAATCGCGGGCACCATCACGACGCGATGCTGGACGCGGTGGCAAGGAGCCGGGGCCGAAATTTCGACATAGCCGCGCATATTATTCTGGGTCTACCGGGCGAGTCCCACGCCGACATGATGGCGACCGCCCACGAACTGGCTCGACTTCGCTTGGATGGTGTGAAGTTCCACAACTTGCATGCGGTGGCCGACACGCCGCTGGCGGAACTGGTACGAAATGGTACAGTTGCAATGATGGGGCGGGACGAGTACGTTGCGACACTGGCCGACATGCTCGAGGTGTTGCCTCCGGAGGTCGTGATACAGCGCCTCAGCGGTGATGCGCCACGGGAGTACTTGATCGGCCCTGAATGGTGTCTGGACAAGGCCGCAGTGCGTCGGGCGTTAGATGCCGAACTGGCCAGACGCGACTCGTGGCAAGGCAAATGGCGGCGTTGACAGGACGCGTGTCAAGGATAATGATGCGCAACGCCGTGTGGCACGCCCTGGCCGGCCAAGTGGGATTGGACGGCGCTGATGCGATTTGCAGCGCGGCTGCAGGAGTTGTTGGAGACGCGCCGACACGTGGTTGCGTCACGCGCGGCGTGATTACGCCGTGGCCGAGAGATGAGTGGTGTACCATGTTGCGTTATCTTCGCGTCCGATACCGCCTGCACGCGCGCCGCGTGCGCCGATTCGTGTTGGTTAATCTTTTGCACGCGAACGACCCGCCGCATCGATTGGCCATGGGCTGTGCCATCGGCATGTTCATCGCGTTCACGCCGACCATTGGCTTTCAGATGATGCTGACGGTGTTTCTCGCCTGGATGTTACGTGCCAACAAAGTGGTCGGTGTCCCGTTTGTTTGGATCTCGAATCCGGCGACATTTGTCCCTATGTACTACTCGTGTTATGTCGTCGGCTGCTGGATGTTAGGTTGGGACGCGATTGACCGTGCTTGGTGGAGGGGACTGGCTCATCCGCCCACCGGCTGGTTTGCTGGCATCACCTTCTATTGGTCGCGGCTCGGTCAGGTCGCGACGCCGCTCTGGTTGGGCTGTGTCGTCATCGGCGTGTTGCTGGCGTACCCCACGTACTACGTGGTTTATCAATTCGTACGCTCTTACCGGCTCCGCCGTTGGGGACAGATGATGCCCCCGAGTGCGAATAGATAACGCCGATTTTCCGTGGCGCCGGAACCGATGAGCGTCCGTGTTTCGTGATCCCTTTTTGTGCGGGAGACAACGGCCATGCACGCGCGCGAACAGATTGCAAACTGGTTACAAACCGCCCAACGCGCGATCGCCTTCACGGGTGCTGGAATCAGCACGGAGAGTGGTATTCCGGACTTTCGTTCCCCGGGTGGCGTATGGGCACGAAACCAACCGGTCTACTTCGACACGTTTCTTTCGAGTCCGGCGGCCCGGTATGAGTATTGGCGTCAGAAAGCGATCGCACACCAGGACTTCCATGGGAGTCAACCGAATACCGGCCACATCGTTCTTGCGCGTTGGGAACAACGCGGCCTGCTGCGCGCCGTGATCACGCAGAACATTGACGGCCTGCATCAAGAGGCCGGTAGTCACCATGTCATTGAGTTGCATGGCACGGCCCGTGCCGTTACCTGCCTCGACTGCCATGCACGCTTTGACGCCGATCCCATGGTCCAACAATTCTTGCAGGAAGACGCAGTACCCGTGTGTCCAAAATGCGAGACCGGACGTCTCAAGCACGCCACGATTTCGTTCGGGCAACCGCTCGATCCCGAGACCCTGCGAACGGCATCCGAGCTGAGTCGGGCGGCGGACCTCGTCCTTGCCCTCGGCTCGTCCCTGGTCGTTGAGCCGGCGGCCAGTCTGCCGCGAGTCGCCATGCAAAATGGAGCACGCCTGGTTATAATCAACCGAGATTCCACGCCCCTTGATGACGGGGCCGACGTGGTCATTCACGATTCGATCGGCGCAACGCTGGCAGCCATCGCCGAACGGATCGAGGACGCTTTTACTCCGACCGACCATGAATGACACAAGTGAACCTCGGGTGGCACGGGCTCTGCCAGTGCTGAAGCTGGAAGCAACGTGGCAAGTGCATCCAACGCCCGGTTCAGTCAAGTGTGTCAAACATGGCAAGTCACAGGGTAGGAAAGGTGCCACGGGCCTTGATCGTAAGCTGGTCCGCGCGGGATCAAAGGTGGGGTGGTTGTTCACTGCTTGACCGCATAGGCAATCGCTACCAGGTATCGAGTCCATGGCGGGCCAGGAGTTGAAACGCAGAGTTCGCGGAGGGCAAATCGCAGAGTTCGCAGAGAAGAGAAAGGCCCGTTTCCTGACGCCGCATCCCATGTATACCGCCGCCACTTTGAAATGTCCTGCGCGAGTTCGACCAGCGGGAGAACGGGCCGCGCGAAATCACTATCCAGCCGGACGAACCTAACCGCCTATGGAATAATTCCCGAAGTCGATCCTCTCTGCGTTCTCCGCGTCTTCTCTCCGCGACCTCTGCGTTTTTCCTTCGTTCCGTGCTAGCTCTACTATCCATTATCCAAAGCGCGAACATGGTTGGAGCTTTTTCATCAACAGCGGACTCAGGCCCGAGAAAACGGTGTACACTACTCTCCAGGAGGGCAGGTGGACCGACTAACGATCAAGGCCCGTGGCGCCTATGCACATTGAGGTCTGGATCGGAGATTGCAAGAAGGCCCTGAAGGATATGTACGATTTCTTTGACATTGTTTTCGGGAGGTGGCCCAAATGATGCCTGAGTACTTTCAAGACATTCTCGCCACCGGGACGGAAGTTGCGATCATTGCCGAACCACGGCGTGTGATTGTTGATTGCCGTGGTTGCTCAGTCCATGATCATCAACTTGGCTGCCTTAACACTGGAACCAGATCTGACGGACCTCATGCTGTCTGGGTGCGACGTGAGCAATGTCGCCGTGTCGCAGTTGGTTGCGAATCAGCGACTTCAGTGGCTGGACCTCAGTGAAACTCGAGTGGATGGAGACATTCAAAAAATCGTTCCGCTGATGCCAAACCTAAAGGGGATCGGACTAGGCCGGATCCCGAACGTCAACGCGAACATTGAATACCTCATAAATCATCCAAAACTCAATTCGGTTGACCTGTCACACACGGACGTCACTTTTCACAGTCTTGCTCGGCTTCTGAAGAACAGCCAGATCGACAGGGCAGATGTGAGAGGGACGACAATCGCTGCGTGTGAAGTGGCCACTCTGGACGACGATGATGCAGATCCCTATCGGTATGTTCACGTGTATTACGGCGAATCTGAAAGGGAGTGTGTCATAATGCCAAAAGGCGAAGCCTGAATCGACCCCGTGGCAAATTCCACACACGTTTGCCGAAAGGACAAAGTGCGGCCGTTGTCGTCAGTCGCATCGCCCGTTGCGGGAGCAGAACGCCGGTTTGCGGAGTTGAGCCAACGTCCATTGAGAAACGCCGCCGCAAAACCCAAAACCGGATCTGACCCCACAGATCCCGCCGGACCGCAACCCCGTCCCAACCCCATG
>CAZSOG010000026.1:0-14001 GCA_964607555.1 uncultured Pirellulaceae bacterium
AACAGCGGCTGATTGATCGGGCCGAGGTCCGTGGCACGCTCGGCTACCTGGTCGGCGTCCAGGGCCCAGAGTGGGCCGATCTCGACGAGCACGTCGTCCGGCACGGGAATGCCGGCGGCACGCAGCCAGGCTCGGTGCAGTTGCATCATCGCCTGGCGTACTGCCGTCGGCGTGTCGTCCGGACTACCTTCCGCATTCTTGACCGGCGCGAAGACCTCGGATCGCCGCCCCTCCACCACGATCGCATTGCGCGCATGCGGCAGTAAATCAAAAATGAATTGCTCGAACTTGATCGCATTCGGCTCGTCCGGCTCGTTCCGCACGCCGTCTTGATCGATGAAGGGGACTTTCTTCCGCGCCCGATGAAAAGGCAATGTACTCGCTTCCGCGGCACTCCGTTCGAGAAACGCTCGATCAAAAACATGGACCGCGATACTGCCGGCCCAGATTTTCAGCGTGCCATCCGGGTTACGCCGCCGCGCCACGTCGTCAGGCAGATCGCTGTATTCGATCACATGCATCCGGTCATCGATCATGACCACATTGCCGACGCGATCCAGCGGGTCGTTTTTCCGGATAACCTGGCTCGTCATCTCCGACTCGGCCAGAATATGATCGCCAATCAGTTCCGGCTGTCCGATCTGTACCAGCGGATTGTCGATCTGACCGTACGAGAAGTACTTGATGCCGCGCTGCCGCGCGGTTTCGAGACTGCCGCTGGTCGCGAGTGCCTTAAGCATTCCGCCATGTCCGTCCGGCGCGAGTGCCAGCGAGTCGTTCGCGGCAAGCAGCAGTTGACCGGTCCGCGCGTCCACGGCCGGCATCGTACCCTGGCAGAAAACGGTAACGTCCGAATCGGGGAGCCCGAACCGCGCATGCTGTTCCAAGAAAGTGACGGTTTCGACATGTGTTGCCGGGCTCGTCATGACGAAAACCGGTACCGGCGCGCCATAGCGGCGTGCGGTGGCGGCAACCCGTTCGAACAGAATCTGGAAAATCGAGTGTCCCGATACGGGGCCGATTGGGAACGTACCTTTCGGATGCGGAAATCCAAGTCGAGTCCCTTGTCCACCGGCGACCAGGATGATCCCAACGTGTCCGGCCTGGAGCGCCGCGGTCCCGGCGTCACGCGCGGCACTTGGGGAGATCGTCGCCGCGGGATCATCCAAGCAGATCGCGGAGGGCGGCTCCGCGCGCCGTGCCAACGCGGCCCAATCCACCTGGTCCCCCGTACCGGTCGTGAGCTGTTGCAGCAGGTTGAGATCAAGTGTTTGCAGCTGCGCCAGCAAACGTGCACGTCCCGGCGGCTCCAACTGGTCCCAAAAACGCAACACATGTTGCTGCCCGACAGCTGTCAGTGCTCGTTCCAATTCCGCAACTTGCATTCCACTCACCGCATCCCCAATTCTTCAGTTCTCCGACGGACGCGCACCACGCGCCTCGAAATGAACGATCACATGTTGTGGTTGGTCGGCAGCGCGAACCAACCGAATATCGAAGCGGATTCCATAGGCCTGGACTTCGCCGGCCTTGACCTGAGACTTTGGCCCGCTTAACTGCACGACCGATACGTCGGGCCGATGCGGCATGGGCGGACAAAACGCAACGTGGAGCGACTGGCTTCGCTGGCTCGGGGCGAAATGAGCCTGCAAGAGACCGCTGACCACATCGGTCCCGTCCGGCTTGACCACGCGGGTCAACTGCTGGACGACCTCGTCCGGTAGCAGGTCCGTCGCGGTCGTCTCCGCGGATTCGGCGGTGTCGGATTCGGCATCGGCGTCCTGGCCCGCGGGGCGCGGGAGCAAGTTACGTGCAGCGTCGCGGCGTCGGCGGGAGCGCACCGCATCGAGCATGCGTGGGAGAATGCGGGCCGTTCCCGGACCGAACCAGCCAAGGAGCCAGGTTGTGCCCTCCGCGGCGATCAGCATCGTCCAACACAACCTTGCGGCCAAAACGGGCACCGGCGGGCGACTCAACGCGATCCCGAACAAGACGAGGATCGCGCCGCAGAGACCCCACCAGGCGATACCGAGCCGCTGCGAACGACGTGGAATGACGCCCAGGTATGCCCAGCCAAGTCGCAGTCCGCCAACGACGAGGATCATGGTCGCGCCGAGGGCCAGCAGTGTCGTGTTTGACAGCGGCTGATGCGTGCGCCCGATCGAGCTGCCCAGCGCGAGAACCGCCGCGACCAGCAGCAATGAGCCGGTTGCGGCGGCCAGCAGACTGTAAGCCAACGCGCGCAGCGACAGTCCGGAATGCACATGCTCCATCGGTGAGGACACGCTTGCCTGGGCATTCATCGGTTCCCTCCTCCTCCAACTGATCGGGTCGCGATATACGATCCGACCGAATCGGCCGGCCGCATCGCACTCCGGTATCCGTGCCAACGGCTCCGCGCGCCGCGGGAGGTCAGCTCTTGGTCGTCTGGAGGCCGCAGGCGGCGGCAAGTTCGGCGGCACGTTTCGTGCTTTCCCACGTAAACTCGGGTTCCTGGCGACCGAAGTGACCGCCAGCGGCCGTCTTGCGATAGATCGGTCGGCGTAGATCGAGGTACTTGATAATGCCATCCGGAGTCAATGGGAAGAACTCGCGGACGACACCGCAGAGTCGTGCGTCGTCGATGCGACCGGTCCCGAACGTATTGATATGGACGCTCACGGGCTCGGACACACCGATCGCATAGGCCAGCTGCAATTCGCAACGGTCGGCAAGGCCGGCCGCGACAATATTCTTGGCCACATGGCGCGCGATGTACGCAGCGCTGCGATCCACTTTCGTGGGATCCTTGCCACTGAAGGCTCCGCCGCCGTGGCGTCCCCAACCACCGTACGTGTCGACGATGATCTTCCGGCCGGTCAAACCGCAGTCCCCCTTGGGACCGCCGGTAACGAACCGGCCGGTTGGATTAACGTGGAACGTCACGTCCCCGGAGACCATATCCTTGGGAAGCAGCGGTTGGACAATCTTGTCGACCACGTAATCACGAATATCGTCGTGCGTCACGTCGGGGGAGTGTTGCGTTGAGACGACGACCGTGTCGATCCGCAGTGGCGTATCGCCGTCGTACTCGACGGTCACCTGGCTCTTACTGTCCGGCCGAAGCCAGTCGACGTCCCCCGCCTGGCGTGCCGCGGTCAATTGCTGCAGAATGCGATGCGCCAGCGCGATGGGCAGGGGCATCAACTCTGGTGTATCGTTGCACGCAAAACCGAACATCAAGCCCTGGTCTCCGGCCCCGGTCTCCTTGCCGGCGGTTTGGTTGGCATCGACTCCTTGGGCAATATCGGGGCTTTGCTTGTCCAATGAAAGGAGCACGGAACACGTGTCGGCGCAGATCCCCCATTCATCGTCCACGTATCCGACATCGCGGATGACGTCGCGCGCAACCTGCGCGTAGTCAACGACCGCACTGGTTGTGATTTCGCCCGCAACCAGCGCCATGCCTGTTGTCACCAGGGTCTCGCATGCCACGCGACTGGTCGGGTCTTTTTCGAGCAACGCGTCCAGAACACCATCTGATATCTGGTCAGCCAGTTTGTCTGGATGCCCCATGCTAACCGACTCACTAGTGAACAAATACTTACCAGTTGCCACGGCACATTCTCCTCAACAGGGGCCCCAAACCAAGAAAGCGGATCAGTTCGGCGATCCAGATCGACACCAAGCCTGGATTATAAGGGGCGGTGGGCCGCGGGGACAACCAGAGCGGAGTGGATATCGAGCCCATCTTAATTTCGAATCCTGGTCGATTCGGTCCCGAAGCATCGCGATCACGCGGCCTCGCGCGGGTCCTTCATATCATTGCCCGCCGGAGGCGGGACCAATTTGAGCAGATCATGGACCGTGCGGTTGGTCGCCCCTTGTTGTTCGAGCACGCAACGCCGTGCCGCTTCGCCGAGCGTCCGAGTTTCTGCCGGGTTTTCGACGCACTGGCGCACGAACGCGTTCAGCTGGTCCTGGTCGTGCACCACCACCGCCGCGTTGCGGTCCAACAGCATCCGAACGATATCGCGGAAGTTCCATGTATTCGGTCCGAAGCATACGGCGAGGCCGTAGGCCGCCGGTTCGATCATGTTCTGACCACCGCGCTGTCCCATGCTGCCACCGACAAATCCGATGTCCGCGGTGCCCCACCACGCCCCGAGTTCGCCAATGGTATCGACGAGTAACACGCGCGCGGCCGGGTCCGCGCCCTGGCTTTCGAGCGTACTACGCCGTTGCCATGCGAGACCGGTTCCGCGCAGCATCTGGGCGACGTCGTCGAAACGTTCGGGATGGCGTGGCACGACAATCAAACGCCACGCATCACGGTCTGCCAAGACAGCGCGAAATGCCTCGACCGCCATGGACTCCTCGGGAGCTTGGGTGCTGCCGGCCAGCAGCACGTGATGGTGGTCTGCCAGGCCCCACAAACGGCGCAGGGCGCGAGTTGCCGGCTGGTCGCGGTCGCCGCGGGCGCCGTCGAACTTGATCGAACCGGTCACGTGGATGGCCGTGGTCGGGGCGCCAAGTTGCGCGAATCGACTGGCATAGCGTGGGTTTTGCACGGCGACCAGATCGATCTGCCGCACGACGCGGCGCACGAACCAGCGGATCCGCCGGTAGCCGCGGAAGCTGTGATCGCTCAGCCGGCCATTGACGACGGCCACGCGCACACCGCGCCGATGTGCCGCGCGAATCAAGTTCGGCCACAGCTCGAGTTCGGCGAGCACGAAGACGTCGGGACGCACGCGCCGCAGTGCGCGACGGACCGACCAGGTGAAATCGAGCGGGCAGTAGAAAACACTTTCGTTTGGGAACCGTTTCCGCGCCAATTCATAGCCGGTCCGCGTCGTCGTGGAGACCACGCAATCCCACTCGGGGCGCCGGCGTTTCCATTCGGTCACGAGTGCGGGCAAGAGATTGACCTCTCCCACGCTGACCGCGTGCCACCAGATACACGGCCGTTGGGACCGCCGCAAGGGGACAAAACCGAGCAATTTCGCAGCCCACCCCTGCCGGTATTTCTGTTTGCACACGGCACAATAGAGGAGCCAAGGCGAGGCCAGTCCGATCAGTGCCAGATAGATCAAATTCAGCAGATAAGGCATTCGGCAGTCCTTTCCCGAATGTGGATCAGCGCGCCGCCGCCGGTTGTTCCGCGCGCGGTCTCAAGCACGTTTGCGCAAGCAGCACTGTTTATATTTCTTGCCACTGCCGCACGGGCACGGATCGTTGCGTCCGACCCGCACTCCGCGATTGCGAATCGGGTCGACGCGACGCTCGCCCTGACTGGCATCAATGGCTTCCTGTTGTTGCGCGGCAATGTCACTCGCCGCCTGAGCTTCGTCGTGGCGCGCGGAGGTTTCCACCCAGGTCGATCCGACGAACTCTTCATCCAGCTGCTCCATCCGAAACAGCAGGTCGGTGGCGCGTTCGCCAACACTGTCCCACATTTGATCGAACAGCTTCATGCCCTCGCGTTTGTATTCGACTTTCGGGTCCATTTGGGCCCATCCCTTGAGTCCGACCGCGGACCGCAAGTGGTCCATGACCAGCAGGTGGTCCTTCCAGGCCGTGTCGACCAATTGGAGCAGCAAGGATCGCTCCATGCGACGCATTTCAGGCCGATATCGATCCTCGACGGCGTTGCATAGCCGCTGCTCCAGTTGCTCTCTTTTCAACTTCGCGATTTCGTCGGTGGAAATCTCGCAACTCAACGTCTTGTTCAACCAACTGGTCAGGGAATCGAGTGCCCCGTTACTTCCCGCGGCACGTTCGGCCGTCGTCGGTTCACCTTCGGCCGAGGCAAACAACTGCGCAACACGTTTCCTGACCTCGCCCAACATCTGGTTGGCGAGTTCTTGCGCATGCCGGCTGTGAGTTACCAGAAGGGCGCGGATTTCTTCGCGCTGCTTGCTTTTCAAATCGTCCATCGACAGATCGACCGCAAACCGCTCACGTGCCCAGGCGACCAACGACTCGCGATCGATATGGCTGTGGCCCGTACCGCCACCAAACCGGTACAGACTAGCCATCACCGGATACTCGGTTTCCTTCTGGTCGTACGCATGTTCCGCCAATTGTCCGACAAGTTCCTTTAGTTCCGCGGGCTCTTTGTCACGCAGGTCCTCGATATCGATCACGGCGCCGAATTTCATGCGGACCCAACCGGCGAGACTCCGAATCGCGAAGTCGGGCTCGAGATAGACGGAACCTTCCGAAAGATCGACACGGCGGATCGCCTCGCGCGCTTTTTCGATAAGCAACTCGGAGACGCTGTCGCGGCCAACTTTCTTGAGGTCCCGATCACGCAGGTTCAAATTCCAACGCGTGTCGGCGAATTTCGCCAGGGCCCCCCAGCTCCAATCACTGGGATCTTCCTCCTCCGGCAGGTTCTCTTCGATCGCGTCGAGAACTTGAGTTTCCGCGAACCGTTCCGCCTGGTCCTTGGCATAGATCTCCGCCGACCGGAATTCCATCCCCCGGTAGTCGCGTGGATCGAGTGTCGTGGCGAGCCGTGTGCCGGCCCATTTCGCGAACGACTCGACGCCGTAGTTACGATCCATGAAGACATCGATATGATGATCGACCTGTTCGTGGATCATTTCGACGACGAGATCGCGGCAACTGGCGCCGTCCAGTATCTGTTGCCGGTAGCTATAGACCCGTTTCCGTTGCTCGTCCATGACCTCGTCATATTCGAGCAGATTTTTGCGGATTTCGAAGTTACGTTCCTCGACTTTCTTCTGCGCGGCTTCGATTCGGCGCGTCACCATGCGGCTTTCGATCCGCTCGCCCTCTTTCATGCCCAGCCGATCCAGGATGCTCTTGACCCAGGGACCGGCGAAGATCCGCATCAAGTCGTCTTCCAGGGAGAGAAAGAACCGGCTGCTACCGGGATCGCCCTGGCGGCCACAACGGCCGCGTAACTGCAGGTCGATACGCCGTGCATCGTGCCGCTCCGTGCCGATCACATGCAGGCCGCCGATCTGCTTGACCGCCTCGCCATCCTCCCGCATTTTCTCATCCACTTCGATCTCGTGGACCAGGGCGTCCCATTCATCCCTGGGGACATCCAGCCGGGTTTCATACTTGTCTTGCAAACGTGCCCACGCCATGGTTTCCGGGTTCCCGCCCAGCACGATATCCGTACCACGCCCGGCCATGTTCGTCGCGATCGTCACCGCGCCGCCACGCCCCGCTTGAGCCACGATTTCCGCTTCACGTTTATGGTGCTTGGCATTTAATACCTCGTGCGGAATACCACGTTGATCGAGAAGTCGCGCGATGCGTTCACTCTTTTCAATCGATACCGTACCGACCAGGACGGGCCGACCATGATATTGGATGTTACTTATCTGATCCAGAGCGAGCGACTCCTTGCGTTTGCCGCCGCGTGGCACGAACTCGATGTGATCGTCCGTTTCCCGCTCGACATGTGACCATACCTGGTCACCATTGGTCAGCTCGATCACGTCCCACTTGTTCAACTGTTCGATTTCCTCGGCAACCGCGGAGAATTTTTCATGTTCGGTGCGGTAAATGACATCCGGATGTTCGAGACGCCGCAGGGGACGGTTGGTTGGGATCGCCACGACATCCAACTCGTAGATTTTCCAGAACTCCGACGCCTCGGTCATGGCCGTGCCGGTCATGCCGGAGATTTTATCGTACAACTTGAAGTAATTCTGCAACGTGATGGTGGCCAAGGTCTGTGTCTCTTCCTTGATCTTGACATGTTCCTTGGCTTCGACCGCTTGATGCAAACCATCACTCCATTGGCGGCCCTCCATCAGGCGGCCGGTGAATTCGTCAACGATGACAACGCGTCCTTCCTTGACAACGTAGTTGACGTCTTTCTTGTATAGATGGTGAGCTTTGAGCGCACTGTCGATCAGGTGGGGCCATTCCATGTTACCGGCCGTATAGAAACTCTCGACGCCGGCAAGGTGCTCGGCCTCGCGCACGCCGTCGTCAGTCAGATTCGTCGTGTGATCCTTTTCGCTTACCTCGAAATGGATGTCTTTCTTCAATTGGCGCGCGATCCGGTCGGCGTCGGCGTACTTGCTGACGTTGTCATGGGCCGGCCCGGAAATGATCAGCGGTGTACGCGCTTCATCGATCAGAATGTTGTCCACTTCATCGATGATCGCGTAGTGGAGCGGTCCCTGCGATTGCTGGAACCGCTTGGGATACCGGTCATCGCCGCGCGCGGCGGGACGCATGTTATCACGCAGATAGTCGAAGCCAAACTCATTATTCGTGCCATACGTGATATCGCAGGCATAGGCTTCCTGACGATACTGCACGTCCATGTCACTCTGGATCGTCCCGACGGTCAAGCCGAGTCCCATGTAGATAGGGGCCATCCATTCCATGTCGCGGCGTGCCAAATAGTCGTTCACGGTAACGACATGGACTCCCTTGCCTTCCAGTGCATTCAGGTACGCGGCCAACGTCGCAACCAGAGTCTTGCCTTCGCCCGTGACCATTTCGGCAATCATGCCGCTGTGCAATACCATGCCGCCAATCAGCTGGACGTCGTAATGCCGCATGTTGAGAAAACGGCGTCCCGCCTCGCGACACACGGCAAATGCCTCGATCAGAAGATCGTCCAGGGTTTCGCCGGCCTCGATTCGTTGTCGGAATTTATCCGTTTGCGCCTTGAGCTCGGCGTCGGACATCACTTGATACTGCGGCTCGAGATTGTTAATCGCCTCAACCTTGGCATGCATGCGTTTGACAAAACGGGCGTTGGACGAGCCGAATAGGGACGTAATCCCGCGCTCGAACCCGCGCATCATGCCGGTGAAGAACAGTCCGAGGTATTCCCAGATGGTTTCCAGTAGTTCCATGGTGATTCACAGTTTCGGTCGGCCGAAGCCAGGGAGGGCGGTAGGGCTCACAAAGCACGCCACAAGTGACCCACATGCGGTCACCTGGCGACGTCCGTGATCCACGAAGACGTTGTAGTTTGCCAGGAAGCCGCACTTGGCCAAGCCCGCTCAGCGCGCGGCGTTGCGCCGGTGTGATGCGGCCGCTGCCAGCCCTCGCCCCAGTTTCTTACCTTGATGGAGAACGCGCAACATATTCCACTGTCATAGTTTATAGCGATTGGCCCGATTTGGTCAACGGTGAATCGCCACGCACTGCGGTCCGTGGCGTCGTTCGCGACCCAATCGCTCCGCATGACGGCCGGTTGCCAAGCCCAGGGACGGCATCAGGCCGCGTGGCTTAACGTGGGGCCCTGCATCGGTTTCGGGTAATCGGGGCCGCCACGGGTCGGGTGTATCTCTGTTGTTCGGTTCATGAGCCTCTGGCTTGTCCCACGCGGGGCGAATAATGAGAATTCGCTGGATTTCGGATCGATTGGGGTTTGGATGAGCCAAGTCGTTGCTTGTGGGCGAGGGCCCGCAACCGGTTGCCGAGTCCCGTGGAGACACATTTCGCGCGAGTTGGTGGCAAGTACGACGCCTTGCACACAAGCCGATGATCTGCCATCGTGGCGTGCAAGTAAGAGACTGTCACAAGACTGTTTGGGTGGAGTATTTATCCGCTTCATCGACGGACGTGGACGTCCATCGTACATGCTTGGACCTGAGTTTTGGGACAGGGTCTAAGTTGATCCGCGCGCAATGACCGTTAAACCATTCACACACGACATCCGTGGGAAACTCATCCTGCTGGGGACGGGCACGTCGGTTGGCGTGCCGACGGTTGGCTGTGGCTGTGACGTGTGTCTGAGCCGCAACCCGCGAAATCGCAGAACACGCTGTGCGGTCGTCTGGGGGCTCCCACAGGGCAACCTGCTGATCGATACCCCGCCGGATTTACGCACCCAAATGCTCCGTGAAGGGCTCGGTGTGGTGCATGCGGTGCTGTTCACACACGCGCACGCCGACCATATCTTTGGGCTCGACGATCTGCGCATGTTTCCGTTCTTTCTGGGCCATGCCGTGCCACTGTACGCGGAGCCGGATGTGGAGGAGTCGATTCGTCACGCTTTTAGTTACGCGTTCGATGGCCAGCCGGTCACGCACAAAGGGGCCGTTCCGCGACTCGAATTCCACTCGATCGGCCTGCAGCCATTCGAAGCACTCGGCACGCACATCACGCCGATCCGACTCCAACACGGTCCTCGCTTTCGAGTGCTCGGATTCCGGATTGGTGACATCGCGTATTGCACCGACACGAATCACATCCCCGAAGCGAGCTGGCCGCTGCTGGAAGGCCTTGATGTCCTGATCCTCGGCACGCTGCGCCGCCGGCCGCATGCCACCCATTTCTGCCTGGAAGAATCACTTGACGTTGTCCAACGGATTCGGCCGGGACGCACGATCCTGACGCACATGTCACACGAGTTGGATTATGCGACCACGATGGCCGAGCTGCCCGCGAACGTGGAAATGGGCTACGATGGCCTGCAGATTGAGCTACCGCGCTAACCCGTATCAATAGCCTGCCTTGGCGATCTTGCTCTGGTCCAGGACGCCGATATAGTCCTCGAGGATACTGAAGACCTCGTCCAGATAATAATCGCGCTGGATCGTGCTCTCGCCGTTGGCCTGCTTCTCGATCTCCTTCTCGTCTTCCTTCTGCGCATTCATTTCGGCACGTTCGGCGAGAAATTTCTTTTCGTTGAGCGTCACGCTCTTACGCGCTTTCTGTTTGCGATAGAGTTCGATACGTTTAAAGGCCTTGCTGAACGCCTTGGAAGTTTGGATACGCTGGTCCGACTGGGTGCGCAGTTCCTGCACGATCTGGGGATTCACCATGTTTGTCGGCGAGAAATTGGTTGGTTGCACGTGCCGGAAGTCGATGGCATAGTCCAGATCTGATTCGCCGACGTCCATATACGAAGTGACGCTCGGCAAGACGATGTCGGACAAGACACCCCGCTTCTGCGTGCTGTCACCGTTGGGTCGGAAGAACTGCTGCATCGTGATCTTCAGCGCGCCAAGTTCGGGTGGGTGCGGCCCGCCAATCAGCTGCTTGCCCAAATCCAGCAGACTCTGGACGGTGCCTTTCCCGTGAGTACTCTCGTCGCCAATGATCAGTCCGCGTTTATAATCTTGAATCGCACCGGCAAGAATCTCGCTGGCACTCGCGCTGAACTTGCTGATCAAAACGACCAGCGGCCCACCCCAGGCCTCGCTGGCGTCCATGTCATCGTAATGTTCCGGTTTCGTGTCATTGGAACCCATGACTTGAACGACCGGCCCCCGTTTGATGAAGAGGCCCGTCAGATTAATGGCCTCGATCAGGCTGCCACCGCCATTGCGCCGCAGGTCGAGTACGACGCCATCGACGGCCCGTTGCTTGAAATCGTCCAGGATGCGCCGTACATCGCGCGTCGTGCTCCGGAAATTCGGATCGTGCCGCTGCGCGGCCTGCATGTCCATGTAGAAACTGTGCAGATCGATCACGCCGATCTTGAACGGCTTGCCGTTCGGTTTCTTGCCGGCCTCGAATACCTTGCCCGCCGCCTCCTCGTCCTTAAGCTCGATTTTGGCACGCGTGATCGTGTAGTTGACCACTCCGCCACCACTGGCCGGCAAGACGCCCAGACGAACGATCGTCCCGGCTTTGCCGCGAATCTTCTCCACGACGTCGGTCAGCTTCATGCCCACGACATCGAGCATCTCGCCATCTTCACCCTGCCCAACACTGACGATTTGATCTTCCTCCTTCAATTGTCCGGCTTTGTCCGCCGCACCGCCCTGGATAATCTTCGCCACGATGCACTTGCCGTCTCGGTCCTGAAGCTGGGCGCCAATTCCCTCAAGTTCCAAACTCAACGCAATCCGAAAGTTCTTCAACGAGTCCTTCGACATGTAGGTCGTGTGCGGATCAAAACTCATCGTCACTGCGGTCAGGAACGTTTCCAGTAACTCATCATTGTCAAACTGGTGCATGCGGCGCTGAAAACTGTGATAGCGCTCGCGCAACTGCTCACGCGGACTCTTGTCCGGCTTGCGCGCCGTTTTCTTCTTCTCCTTCTTGGCCTTGTCAGACTCATTGCCCGCCTTCAGCACGAGGATATCGTACTTGATCCGCTTGCGCCAGCGATCGTGCGCCTCTTCCGGAGTCCGCGGGTAATGCAGCAGGTCCGGCTCCGTGACCATTTCCTCGTCCAAGGTAAAGTCAAACTTGCTGTCGAGTAATTGGTCAACCAGGGCAACCCGTTCGTCCACGCGCTGCAAGAACCGCTTGAATACCATGAACGCGAAACTCGTGTCGCTCTTCTTCAACATGTCGTCGAGTTGCGTCTTGTATTGGTCGAACGCGTCGATATCAGACTGATAAAAATAGACCTTGAGCGGATCGAATCCCTCGAGGAACAACTTGAACGCGCGGCGGGAGATTTCATCGTCCATCGGCCGCTTCGATAAATGCTGCGCCCGCATCAGCATCGTCACGATACTCGTCACGTTCCGATCCGACGCGGTCGGCCCGGCTAACTCGGCCGGACAGGAACGCCACGCGCCAATTACCAGCCCCGCGACGCACGCAAATGCGAGAATTCCAGTCAACCACCACGTACGCATACTCGAGGCCTGATAATTACGCATTGTCTTCCCTTAAGTTTGGACGGTCCAAAATCGTTAATCGCTACGCAATTTGTCCATTCGCAACAGTTTACCAAATCGTAGTCAACATGGATCAACTGGACAAGCTGTTCCATGTCGTGGGCGGACGCGGAATTGTAGGCTCGACTGCAATTTCCGCCAAGGGAGATATTTCGCGACCCGGCTTGGTGAGACTCAGAACCCCCAACTCACGAGGTCGTGAGTTATCCAGCGGTCACGCCCCCACGCATGACCCGGCAACAAGCACACCCGCCCTACGCGGCGGGCGACCCAAGGTCGCGGATCGGACCGGCCACTTGAATCGGCCGACCAAAATCTGCTCACCATGCCCGACTTTCACGGGACTTCCGATATCGATCCAATACCGCATCGACCAGTGTGGAATCGGTCCCGAGAGGTGCACCCACGTAGAACCGTTGCCGCACCGAACAGTTTTCTTGCTGCCTTATTGTACGGTACAGCCGGTCGACCAGTTCTCCATCGAACAATAAGAGGGGGGAAACGTATACCCATTGGAATGGTTTTGTTCCGGTTTTTTCGAGAACATCGGGTAGTAGAGGCTCGCTCATCCCCATAAAGGCAACTTCCAGAGCGTCAACACATAGTATTCCGGCGATGCGCCGGCCCAGGTCCCGACAGGCCTGATCGGTCTGTCCGCCCGCACTACCGCGACCGACGACTAGGAGCAGTGTCTGATCGGGTGCCGGCATGATACGGCCAACGGCCTGTGTAATGTGCGCTGCCGCAAGTTGGGCAATTCGCGGGTGGGTGGCGAGGGCCTGTGTGCGCACGACGCTCAGATTCGAATGGTGGCGGCGGGCCTGGTCGATCAGAGCCGGCAGGTCACGCCGCCAATGGCCCGATTCAAACAGAAGGAGCGGTACGAGAACGACACGAGCGACGCCATTTTGGGCGAGTTCACACAGGGCCGTCACCACATTAGGGGAGGATTGCTCGAGGCACGCATGACGAACCACCGTGTCTGGAAGCCGTTGCCGCGTGGACTGAATGATTTCCATGAATTGTGACCGGCCGCGCGGATGGCGTGTGCCATGACCGACGACGAGCAGCGCTGGTTTGTTTGGACGATTGTAACCGTTCACTTGAATTTGCTTGGCAGGGGAAAATGGACAAGCGTTCTGGTGCGAGTGATATATACGAGTAATATATAGGTCTTCTTTCCGCGTTCCTTGCCAATCTGTCGCGCGGGCCGTTCATCTTGCTATATTAGAAACCTTATGGGCCGGAAATTCGATGATCTTGAGTCAAATTTTGTGTCGAGTTTAGTCGGACAGCGCCACTTTTCTTGGTTATTGGTTTGTCAATGCTTGGATGGTCGGTATCCGGCCCCCGCCCAGCTGGGTGGAGCCCGTGATTTTGCACTAATCGGTGGCGCACGCGCCGGCCCGTTTTTTCGCGCGCTGCT
>CAZSOG010000027.1:0-13895 GCA_964607555.1 uncultured Pirellulaceae bacterium
AGTTCCCCATGGTTGACGGTTGACAAACGACAGAAAAACCGGAAGAAACGCATTGTGCTACAAGACCAAGTTTTCAACACCCTAGAATGGATCTACACCGGTCTGGCGGTTCCAGCATGCCCGGAATCCGGTCTGTTTACCACCCCAGTGTCGGCCGCATGCGGATTTGACTATGATACGGCGATCATGAGTTTAGCCAAAGTCGTTATTGTAGGCCGACCGAACGTCGGCAAATCGAGTATTTTCAACTGGCTTGCCGGACGCCGGCTGGCCATCGTTGACGACATGCCGGGTGTCACGCGCGATCGCCTCGCGCACCTGGTCGAGGTTGGTGACCGGTACGTCGAGCTGGTCGACACGGGTGGGATGGGGATTGAGGACATCGACGATTTGACCGAGGAAATCGAGCGGCAGATCGCGATCGCGATCGACCAGGCCAATCTGATCCTGCTGGTTGTCGACGCACGCTCGGGGATGGCCCCGTTGGACGAGACGGTCACTCGGCGTCTGCGCGGCATTGGCAAACCGGTCCTTTGTCTTGCCAACAAGGCGGATGCGGCCACGCTCGATCCGCAAGCCGACGAGTTTTATCGGCTTGGGTTCAACGAGCTATTGAAGGTCAGCGTCAAGCAGAATCGTAACAAAGTGGCCTTGCTCGAATTGATCGCGCGATACTTGCCCGCGGAAGACAAGCCCGAGCGCATGACCGAGCCGGAGATGAAGATCGCATTGGTGGGCCGGCGCAACGTGGGCAAGAGCACGTTCATCAATACACTGACACAAGATGATCGGATGATTGTCAGCGAGGTGCCCGGCACGACGCGCGACAGCGTGGACGTCCGGTTCGAACTGGACGGCAAGTCGTTTCTCGCGATTGACACGCCGGGGCTGCGCAAGGGGAAAAGTGTTCGGACCGATATCGATTTCTACGGAATGCACCGTGCGCAGCGCAGTATTCGACGGGCCGACGTGGTGCTCATGTTGTTCGATGCCGGGCAGCGTATCAGTCAGGTTGACAAGCAGCTTTGCAAATACGTCGCCGACCAGTACAAACCGTGTCTGTTTGTCGTGAACAAATGGGACTTGATGGTCAAGCACATGCCGACCGAGCGTTGGGCGGATTACCTGCGTGAGACGTTTCGGGCGATGCAGCATGTGCCGATCGCGTTTATCACTGGCCAAACCGGCAAGAACATGAAGACGTTGTTGAACCATGCACAAATGCTGTTCAAGCAAGCGCGGCAGCGCGTCGGAACAGGTGAATTGAATCGCCTGGTGCGGCGTGCCATGGAGCACCATCCGCCACCCCTGGTTCACCATCGACGGCCAAAGATCTTCTATGCCGCCCAGATCGATGTTCAACCGCCGACCATCGTCTTGGTATGCGCCAAGCCAAACGATTTCAAACCGAGTTATCAGAAGTACTTGCTGGGCGTGTTTCGTGACGAGTTGAGTTTCGGCGAGGTTCCGATCAAGCTCTATTTGCACCGGCGCAGCGGCCATGACCAACGGGACCGTGCCAACGCGTGATGAGAATCTAGATGTCGGCAGGCTATGCCAGTGTTTGGGCGCGAGTCCGTCGTCATCTGTTGGACAAGTGCGTCTGCGCTGCACATCCGCCAAAGGCGGATGTCGCCCAGGCGGTTGCGTTTCGGAGAAACGCTCTACCTGTGCCGCCCGATATCCAGGTGGGCGGCACAGGTAGGTCGGTTTTCCAAACCGACCGCGCGCAACCCCAACCACATGCCCCTGTCCAATTCCCCCACGCCCCACCGAGCATCTCAAACCCCCAGCTTCTCGCCGTCCACGACCCATGCATAGTCCGCCGCAAGAGCTTGACTCAAGATCAACGAATCTCCGCCCATAAGGTCACTAATTCGGCGGCACGCATCCGACAGGATGGGAAAATTTCCAAGTTGCCCAAATTACCAAAAAGGAGTCAGACGTCATTCATTTGCTTCATGAATAAACCGGGCTAGCGCGCGGCGAATCGGAATGTATCTGTCCATTATGCCGATGGCATATGCAGGACAATGTGAACAGGACAGATACATCGGAATCTGTTTAGCGTCCGCGGGAACGACTCGGGCTGCTGCGGCTCGGACCACGACTTGATCCTCGACTTGATCCTCGACTTGGACTCAGCGTCCGGCTGCTACCGCCAAAACTGGGCCGCCCGCCGAAACTGGGCCGCCCACTGCTACTGGGTCGTCCGCCGAAACTCGGTCGCCCACTGCTGCTGGGGCGCCCGCCGAAACTGGGCCGTCCGCTGCTTGCCCCACGCATCATCATCATGCCGGGCGAGAAACCGGGAAAGCCGCCCGGGCGGAATGGAAAACCGGACGGTCGGGGGGAACTGGACGAGCTTGAGCTGCGCCGGCTGGACGATGATCCGGACGATTGCAGGATCGAGGCCAGTGCCTTTTGGACGGCTTCCGGATTCGCCTGCTTGAGCGTAACGACCTGGACTTCCTCGGCCAAGTCGAGGCTCGCCTGATCGATCTGCTCGACCAGCGATCTGACCTGCAGGTAGAGTGATTCGGGTGCAATAAGGATCAGGGAATTACTTCGGGTATCCACGGTGACTTTCATCTTCGGTGCTTCACTGGTCGCCTGCGAACCACCGCGGCCTCTTCCGCCGCGCAATGCCTTGATCAACTCGATCGGGTTTGGCTGGCCGCCTCGGCCGCCCTGCGAAGTACTGGTAGCGATCCGGTCGGAAAACGCTTCTTTCACGCGATCCGCCACATCCTCGACAGAAACGTACTGGACGGGAATGATATAGGGCTTACCCTCCGTATAGATGTCGGTGATGCTGGACTCACGGTCGACGACTTTTAGCAGTTCTTCGATCGTATGCCGATCGGCGGGCACGGCCTGAACGATCAAGCAGTTCAGGCGGGCGTCGGCCACGATGCTGATCGAGCCCAGACCCTGGACGGTGGTAACACTGTCACCGCCACCGCCACCACCACCGAGCAGGGCGCCCATCAAGCCGCCGCCGCCGCCCATCAAATTCGACGCGACGTCCCCGATCAGCGAGCTGCCGCCGCTGCTGCTCGATCCACCCATAATATCCTGGATCAACTGGCGTGCGACATCGGCCTTGGCGTACTTCAGGAAATAGACGGTAAACGTCTTGTTGGAGACCACGTTCTGCGGCCCCATGACGGTGCGTAACAGTTCCTCGAATCGGTCGAGTGCCGCGGTATCATCCGAGGCGATTACGATCCCGTTGGGGGTGACTTCCACGCGGATATCACTGCCTTTACCTTTTGGGGGAGTTGCTCCCGGTAGCTTGGCCGGTGCGGCCGCCGCCGGGACGGTACCGCTGACGGAATCCGTCTTGTCGTCCGGCGCCGGTTCGCTGACAAACTGAACAGGGATCACCGGCGCGGCGTGATTCGACGTTACCCGTTCCGGAGCGACGGGTTTCGCACCAGCGGCCGGTTTGCGGCTTGGCGCCGCGGCGGGGCCCGCCTGGGGCGGTCGGCGGTTGGGCATCATGGGACGCCGGGCTGCCGGCCGATCGTTTGGCGATTCGGTCTTGTCACCTTGATCCGGCGATATCTCACGCAATTCCAACAGAGACGATTCGCCACCACCAAGCGGACCGGACAGCCAAATTTTATTTTCGCCGGTCCAGAGCCGTTGTGCCATTTCAACCGCCGAACGGGCCGCGTTTCCACCGAGCGGGATGAACCGGAGGTTGCCGCCGACCGCGCTGTTTTCAGCGGGGCCTTCCAACTGATCCAGCAGCTTCCGGATTTCGTCGATCTGTGATCGTTTGGCGCGGACATACAGTTTCATGGTGGTCGGGTCGGCGTCCACCTTGACATCGGAGCCGCCTTCGCCCCCGCTTTCGAAGAAGTTGTTAATTGTCAGCACGGCCAACTGCGGATCGACGCGGCGCAACTGGATGACTTCCAGTTCGGGCGCTTCACCTTCCATCTGTCGGATGGTCTCGGCAATCGTCTTGTGCTCCGACGGCCGCGCGAGTGCGACGATCTTGTTGGTGGTTGTGTCCAGACTCAATCGTACGTCGGGCGAACCGGCCAGGAGTGTCTGCAGCACGGCGAGCACTTCGTTCGGGTCGGCCGACACGATCGGGTGGGTCATCAGTTGGAGCTGTTCCAGCGCCGGGTTGCTTCCCGGTGTGATCTCACCGGCACTGGCATCCACGCGTTTAACAATATCTTGCAGAATCGCGACTTTGTCGGGTGCCCCCACGACAAACAAGCGCGTTCCCAGGGTATCGATGGAAATGCTGATTTCGTCACCGACGTTTTGATCTTCCTCGAGCCCGAGCAACGGTCGGGCGATCTGCAACACCTCCTCGGGAGTGACGTGTTCGAGTTTCAGTTCCGTCAACTGCTGGTTCAGAGCGTTTTCCGGATTCTCCGCCAGTTCGAGCACATCGCGAATTTGCCGCAATTTGCCGGCCGTTTCAATGACCATGACCTGACGTGCTTTGGGCATCACCACCATGCTACGTCCGGGGCCAAGCAGTTTCCCGACCTCGGCTTCCGCATCGGCCGGGTCCAGCTTTGCTAAATGAAAGACAGTCTTGATCAACTCGAATTCACCGTGCTCGTCCAGCTCGTCCACGGGTACGTATTCGACCAGAATCTCCGGCACCTCATCGGTCAGATTCAGCACATTCAGGAGCCGGCCACGGCGCACCAGCGTGTAGCCCTTGGGGAGCAATACGCCGTTGATCAGGTCGATGGCCTGATCCGGCGTGAATTGGCGTGGATCGGAGTAGTTGAAGGTCCCTTCGGGAACGAGATCGGATTGCAGTGACAGGTCCGCTTGTTCGGCCAGCCATTCCAAGACGTCTTTCCACGGTTGAAATTTGAAGTTAAACCGGAGCTTGACATCGTCCGGCTTGATGGCCGGGCCGGTCTGCTGATCGTCTGGGGCGGGCGCCGTCGGTTTCGCGGCCGGTGCTTGGTCCGTGGTCGTGGTGGCCGGCTTGGCGGACTCCATCTTGGGCGCTTCGGCGGCAACCGCCGATGGCTTGGATTCGGTTTTCGGTTCGGCTGCGGCGACCGTCGCCCGAGTCGAGGGCTCGGCCGACTTGGTTTCCGATGTGGCGGATCCAGGTTGCCTGGTCGGTGCCGACCTCGCGGGTTCGTCACTGGTAGCCGCTGAACCCGGGCCGTTCGCCGCCGTCTGTTGGGTACCCGGGCCTA
Organism: uncultured Pirellulaceae bacterium; assembly: GCA_964607555.1. Classification (GTDB taxonomy): domain Bacteria; phylum Planctomycetota; class Planctomycetia; order Pirellulales; family Pirellulaceae; genus JAJSAJ01. The sequence goes on from CAZSOG010000027.1 coordinate 5,196, forward strand.
GGCCCGCCATTCGATCCCAATTCGCCAGTTGGGCGTCGGTCAACAGCTGGCGCAGCTTCCGTTCGTAGGTGTTGCGGGCAATTCCGCGCTCGCGGTCGCCTCCCTGACGCATTGCTCGGGCCCGCTCGGCCAACAACTTTCCGACGTCCTGCTTCTGTTCATCGGTCAGGTCCAAAACCTTGGCAATCGTTGGATCGGCGAGTGTCGCCATGCCGGCGCGCAGTACACGGATCTGGCTGAGTTTGCTGCGTTGCTCCAGGCTCAGCAGGGCCAATCCCAGTCGCTCCGATTCCGCCACGAACGGAGCCAGCCGCTGTTCGCGCTGGTCAGGCGGCAGATCCTTGATCGAAAGGGCCAGATTCACGGCTTGGTTTTCGCGCTGTTCGATCAGCGCGGCGAGCTTCTGCCGTACTTCCTCTGAGAGGCTTAACTGCGCCGCAGTCTCGTCCTCCGATGCCAATGCGAGGATCCCCACGAACGCAGGGTCCGCCGCGCCTGCCACCAGTGGAAGAATTATGGCCGCTAGCACGGCAACAGTTCCGATGAGGCTGAGGATCAACCCGACCCGTTGAATTCTTGTTTTGATCAACGGTAAGCTCCTTGTCAGTGTTCAGTCTTGATTGCCACCGAGGCGACCGTGCTCTAGAACCATGGATTCCGCGAGAATATTGGTTTGCGTGAATAAAACGGGTGCCAATCGCGAATCACGCGCGGCGCGCAGTCTGAGTACGTGTTGACCGCGCCGTCCATCCCGTTACTTACGGTCCATTATTATCTAACCACTAGGAAATCCCAACGTTCCGTTACCGATTATTGAAAAATCCTGCTAACTTTACGGTTGTTTCGTATCGGTTAGTACTTCAATATAGGTAAAATGCGGTGCAAACAGTCTGGGAAGGCTCTTTTTGCCGCCGGTGAAATCGACTTGCAGCGGCCTTGACCAACCTGGTCCAGCAAACGGTGTTAGCAATTCGCAACAACGCAACGACTTACCTGGACCCATCCCTGCATCCCTGACCAAGGTCGCCCGGAACCCCCTATGAGGAACTCCTGATATGATCGCTCGAAAACCCGGCCCGTTTTTTTTCAGTCGTCGGTTGATTGGCCTATTATTCCTGTCCACGGTCCACATGGCCAGTCCCGTCTACGCTGCCCCACCGGCGGGTGGCACGTGGATCTTGGAGGGTGATCCGTTGCGCCAATTGGACGAATTGTTGCCGACTCCCGGCCCCTATCGCGCCGCGTCGGGAGCGCCCGGGGCCGCATATTGGCAACAGAAGGTCGATTACACGATCGACGTGACGCTCGACGACCAGAAGCAACGGATTGCCGGCCGCGCGCGAATCACCTACTTGAATCGCTCGCCCGATACACTCACCTACCTGTGGCTGCAGCTGGAGCCGAACATCTATCGCCCGGATTCCGATGCCGTCTTGACGATGACGGCGCCCGACCTGACGCGGATGCCGTTTTCCGCGATGCGTTCATTGCTGGCACGCGAGACATTTCAGGGGGGGGTTGCCATCACGTCGGTCACCGACAGCACGGGGAAGCCACTGCACCACGCCGTTGTCAAGACGATGATGCGCGTGGACATGCCGAAGCCGTTGGCCACCGGCCAGACATTCGTTTTTTCCGTCGATTGGCATTACACGATCAACGATTGCCGCCTCATTCGCGGGCGCAGCGGCTACGAGTATTTTCCCGAAGACAAGAACTACTTGTACGAGATCGCGCAGTGGTTTCCGCGGCTGGCGGCGTACACCGACGCCACGGGCTGGCAGAACGAGCAGTTTCTGGGCCCGGCCGAGTTCGCGCTTGAGTTTGGTGACTACCTGGTTCGTATTACCGTGCCGGCAGATCATACCGTTGCGGCGACCGGCCGGTTGATCAACCCGGAGCAAGTTCTGACCCCAATCCAGCGCCAACGCATGAAGCAGGCGGCAACCGCTGAGCAGCCGGTCTTCATCGTCACTCCGCAAGAGGCGAAAGCCAACGAGAAGAGTCGCGCCAAGCAGACGAAGACGTGGATCTTTCATGCCGAACGCGTGCGTGACTTCGCGTTCGCATCTTCCCGGAAATTCATTTGGAATGCCCAAGGGACGACGATTGACCAGCGCCATGTCACGGCCATGTCGTACTATCCGAACGAGGGCGAACCGCTCTGGAGTAAATACTCAACGCCGGCCATCGTGCACACGCTGAAGACGTATTCCCATTACACGTTTCCCTACCCATATCCGGTGGCATGCAGCGTGAACGGGCCGGTTGGCGGAATGGAGTACCCGATGATCTGCTTCAACGGCCCGCGGCCGGAGAAGGACGGTACCTACTCAAAACGGACGAAATACGGTCTGATTTCCGTCGTGATCCACGAGGTAGGCCACAACTTCTTCCCGATGATCGTGAACTCGGATGAACGCCAGTGGACCTGGATGGACGAGGGGTTCAACACGTTTCTGCAGTACTTGGCCGAGCAACAGTGGGAAGCGAACTATCCCTCGCGGCGCGGGGTTCCGCAATCGGTCATCAGTTACATGACCAGCGACGATCAAGTTCCGATCATGACCAGCTCGAAATCGCTACGTCAGTTTCATAATAACGCGTACGCCAAGACCGCCGCGGGTTTAACGATTCTGCGCGAGACGATCCTGGGGCATGCGTTGTTTGACCGAGCGTTTCAAGAATACGCGCGCCGCTGGATGTTCAAACATCCGCGCCCCGCGGACTTCTTTCGCACGATGGAGGATGCCACCAGCATCGATCTGGATTGGTTCTTCCGCGGCTGGTTCTATTCCACCGAACATGTTGACCTGGCGATCACGCGCGTGCGCCGGCTGGTGATCGACAGCCGGGACCCGACCCAAGCAGCGAGACGTCACAAGGCCGAGCGTGCCGAGCAACGCGACACACCGGCACGGCGGGCGTTTGCCAAGCTGCCCAAACTCATTGACCAGCACCCGGAACTGAAGGACTTCTACAACACGTTTGACGAGTTTGAAGTGACCGCCGCGCAGCGCGCCGCGTATCAACGCATGTTGAGTCGTCTCACGGCCGACGAAAAACGCCTGCTCCAGTCCAAACGCAACTTCTACGTCGTGGATATCGACAACGTGGGCGGGCTGGTAATGCCCCTCTTGTTACGCGTCGATTTTCAAGACAAGACCACTCAGGAACTGCGCATCCCTGTTGAGATCTGGCGCTTGAATGACAAACACGTCTCCAAATTGATCATGACGCCGAAACTCATCAAGTCGATCACCTTGGACCCGCACCAGGAAACCGCCGACTCAGACACCGCGAACAACCGTTTTCCACGCTCGATCGACACGGCGCGCATCGAGCTGTTCAAACCGAAGCCAGACACCAAGAACCCCATGTAGAAAACCCGGGAACCAGAGGGGGACGCGTTGTTCACAGCAATGTCGGATCCACGAAGAGGTGGCGTGATGGCAACGACGGTGATTCTGGAAGAACGGATCGAAATCCCTCTGGATCTTCGATCGCTGTCCGATTTTCGCCGGTGGGCCATGTCGTCTGATTTTCCCGAGCGGGGCAAGGGAAGGGTCGACTACATCGCGGGCCGAATCGAGGTGAACATATCGCCCGAAGATTTCTTTTGCCACGGCACGCTGAAGACTGAAATCACGGGTGTGCTGTACCAGCAGGTGAAACAGGATAACCGTGGCCATCTGGTGACCGATTCCACGCGTGTCAGTTCGATCGAGGGTGACCTGTCGGCCGAGCCAGACATCGTTTTCATCTCGCACGAGACGTTGTCGTCGGACCGGGCTCGATTGGTCCCCAAGGCGGGTGGTGCCCCGGGCCGATATGTCGAAATCGAAGGCGCGCCGGATCTGATAGTTGAAATTGTCAGCGACGGTTCGGTGACAAAGGACACTCGGCATCTGCCCGAGGCGTATTTCAAGGCCGGCGTTCGCGAGTTCTGGCTGGCCGACGCGCGCCATGAGACGATCCTGTTCCAAATCCACCGGCGCGGCGCGACTGCCTACCAGCCCGTTGCACCAGACGCCGATGGATTCCAGCCATCGGCCATCCTTGGCTGTGGGTTCCGACTCGACGGCGCGCGCGACCCCCACGGTAACTGGCGATTCGATTTGCGTCAGAAGTAAGTCTCGGCGTTCTTTGAGTCATCGCTGTGACGACGGTTGGGTGGCACAGCCAGCGTTTGGGCGCGGGACCCTTGTTACGTGTTGGACGGGCAGGGCGCCGCTTATCCAACAGTACCCATTGTGCATCATTCATTCGCGGATCCACTCGATATCGAGCAAATCCTGTGCGAGGTCATGTCCTTCGCCGTTCTCGAAGGCCAGATTGACCAGCCGATTGTGGACCCGTTCAGGCAGCAGTTGCCACGGCATGGATGCGCGCAGATTGGCGGCGCCGGCCTGAACCGCGGTTTCCGCCGCGGGACCGCGTTGCGTGGCAAACGCCATGGCCGAAGTGGTGGACGCTTCGGAGCCGGAACTTGGCAGTGCCAAACTCAAATGAGTCCCAGCGATGCGTACCGGGGACTCGCCTTCCCCTCGCCCACTATTGATGTGGTTGATAACTAACAGCGCATCGAGAGGCGACGCCTGGTTGTCGTGGTTCACGTCGATCGACGGTGGCGTGCCGTCCGGCATCGACGCGCCGTGGGCATTGAGATGATTAATGACGACCAGGGCATCCAGCGGTGTCACGGCGCCGTCCAGATTCACATCGCACGGCCCGTCCGGTTCCCCCCGTCGATCGTGTCGCGTCCGGCACCGCCCGAGGCATAGTCCTCGCCATCGCCCAGCATGATCACCAACGGTGTTTTTACCTCGCGCGCATTGCTCGTCGTCACCCGGTCGTCTTGATCAGCAGTCACCACCAGAATATGCTCGGGATTGACGAACATGCGGCTCTCCGCGGGGTGCCCAATGCGCGCTATCGTGACGGCATTGTTCGGATAGATCGTGATCTCATCTTCGGTCGCGACACCCGGGCAGGTCACGCCGACCATGCCGGGTACATGCTGGTAGCATCCGGCAAAGTCCACCGTGTTGTTGCCTGGCACGTCACGTCGGCGGTCGACTTGGCCATCGGATTGATCTTGGCAAAGATAACCTCGACATTGGAATTCCCAAGTGCCTTTCGCAGGAACTCGTCGGGCGTTTTTGTCGGATCAATCAACAGGCTCTGTTTGCCTTTGAACTTGGCTCGGTCCGCCTGCTCGCCGCCACCCAATGCCGTGATCGCATGGGTCGGCCCGATCTCGCTCGGATCGATCTTTAACTGGCCCAGCAATCGATCATCGTCGTCCAACACGCCGTCGTCCGATGCGTAGAAGCCGACGTACAGCGGTTGGCGAAGCTCATCCTCAACATTCAGTTTGATTTCATAATCCAGTTGTACGTGGTCGAGCGGTTCCTCGGGCTGGGTACTGCCGAACTTGTGCAGCACGAGATCGCCCAAGTTCGGCGTGGCGATCATCACCGCGGTCCCGCGCGAGCCCTCGGCGCGAAACGCCACCGCGCCCTGCGTGCTTAGTGGGTCGTGAAGAAAGATGCTCGATACGTTGCCAACACCAGGCAGGGGATCCCCGACGCGGGCGAGCGTCTGGGTCAGTCCGGGCTTGACACGCGTCGCGTACTTGAAGTCGGGGGCATCCGAGATAACAAGGTCCATCACTTCGAGGCCGAGGACTCTCGCCGTGTCTTCCGCCAGAAAACTCACTCGATACGTGTTCGGATCATCCGCGAAGTCGATCTGCGTGACGGCAACCCGCTGGTCCAGACCGGCCCAAGGAAACCCGCTGTAAGGACCAACGTCTTCATCCTTGTCAACGTTGCCATCACCGTTCAGGTCCAGCCAATCCTCACCAAAATCGAGCACGCCGTTACCGGAGACACCGGCAATTTGAAACTTCGAATCGAAGCGGCCGGTTGCCGCGTTCTTTACCGAAATATAGATGCCCGAAAGATCCTCCGGTTGCGGGTCCGCGGCCGGGTCCGGTGGTTCGGATACCGTGGATACGTCGAACGCCGCAACACGTCCATCGTCACTGATTCCGGGCAGGCGCCCAAGATGCGTGAATCCGTCACCCGCATCCGCCAACAAATCGACGCGCCCCATATCGGCCGTTGCGACCATGATCGGTGACGTCGAGTCAGCGCCGTTGCGGAGAATGAACTCGTCGGTGTCCGCGAGCAATGATTGCGGCAAGTCGGGGACACGCACCGCGTGGTATCCGCCGGCCGTATGCCTTACCAGGGCCGTGCCGCCGGCATGCTCACGCCCAAGCCATACGCCGGCCGCGGTGGCGCCATTGTTATTCAGCGTCGGATCCGGATAGATCGCCGTGAACTCGTCGGTCGACCGATACGGCGACAACAAGATGCCACCCCAAATCGGATTAAAAAAGCTGGCCGTTATAACGTAGGGCGCCAGCGCGCCGAAACCGATTGGCAGGACCGGAATCGGCCCCATCCCCGCGTCTCCCATCAGCTCCTGCGTGGGAATCCCGACCCTTGGGTCAGCGTACCATTTTTCCACGTACGTAAGTGGATAGTCATAAAACTCGCCCTTCGGCCACGGTGTGTAGATGCCAACCCACACATTGGCCTTCATGAAGCGCCGCGCCAACACAACATCCATGTCGTTGATCTGAACCGACTCACCGAAAATCTGGTCCAACGGTTCGCCGAAATCCGTCTCGAAGAACGGGATCATCATGAACGCCGGTCGCATTGCCCGCCAGATCGTGAAACGTCTCGAAATCATTACTCTTTTCGAACACCGCATAATCGTAGATTCCGGCGGGCTGCGGGCCAGCGAATTCAATCCGCAATAAAGCGTTGTCTCCCGATAGACCGCTCAACGCTACGTCACCACCGGCACGTCGGATCTCCACCGCGTCGGTGGGTCCGAGCATCGAGTCCAAGAGTGTCGGCTCACTGAAGACAGAATACTGCGCGTCGTACGGGGACGTCGCCTGCTGCATCTCGTCGGGAAGCGAGTAGGTCACGATCAGTTTCGGCGCGATCGCGTCTTCGGACGACGCAAAGCTCCAACGGTCCGTGCCGTTGCCGAGCAGGGCCCAGCCATGATTCGAGTCGGGGTCCGCTTGCCAGGCGGCAATGCTCGGGGTCACGTCGAAGCGAACGGTGCCGTTGTCGACCGGACCGAGCACCGTTTCCGCAGTCGCAGCCGCTTCCAGATCGTTGGTCTGCACGCCGTCGGCCAGCGGGTCATCCAAGTACACGTTGTTGATCCCGGCATCGATCGGTTCCTCGTACAGTAACCGACCGTGGTCGTGGATAGAGAGCTCCCCCGCCTAATCGGAGACGGCTTCGAACGCCGGATAGCGATCGCGCGTGATGGCATCGGAATGAGACGCACCCGTGTCACTGTCGGTTGCCATCCGGAATTCGAGTCCGGAGAGAAGGATTCGCGGTTCCAGCGGTTCGAACAGTAATCGACGGATCGGCGCCGATCCCTCCACTCGAGTTCTTGAACCGCGACGTCGCGGCAAGGCTAGCCCTCGTCGTCGTTTTGGCGCGCGCATGATCAGTTCGGCGCGTTTCCGCGACGCTCGTGGTCATCGCCAGAACCCGATTCCGACCGACAGTAGATCACCAACCAGTCCAAGAATCCAGTGTTGTTTGTCAGAACCGCAGTTTTTTTGGCATTTTCGATCTTGCGGAGCGCACCTGTGGTAGGCGACAATAATGTGGACGAGTGCCCGTGCGCGGGCCGGGCCAGAATACCGAATCTCTGCAGGGAGTCGACGGCATGAACGTAGTCAACGTTTCGCGTCTGGCCACGCTTGGAGGCGGCTGTTTCTGGTGCACACAGGCGGTTTTCTCCCAGCTTCGCGGTGTCGCCTCGTCCCGGTGCGGCTACAGCGGCGGCTCACTGCCGGACCCAACCTATGACCAGGTCTGCGCGGGACAAACGGGCCACGCGGAAGTCGTGCAGCTGGTGTACGACCCGGCCGAGATATCCTATCGCGACCTGCTCGAAGTGTTCTTTCAAACCCACGACCCGACGACGATCGACAAACAGGGACGTGACATTGGCAGCCAGTATCGGTCCGTCATTTTTTATCATGACGTGGTCCAGCGCGAGTTGGCCCGGACGGCGATCGACCAGCTGCAGCAGTCGGGGATCTTCAGTTCGCCCATCGTCACGCAGCTGGTCCCGTTCAAAGTATTCTACGTCGCCGAGGAAGAACACCAGGATTACTTCGCGAAACACCCGACGCAACCCTACTGCGTAAGTACGGTTCGCGCCAAAGTGGAAAAGTGCCGTGAGTACTTCGCCGAGCAGCTGCGGAGCTAGGGCGGTCAGCGTTGTGTGCGGGGTTCCTGACCCCACACGGGAAGATCGAAGGTCTCCACGGCGTCGGTGTGCGTCAGATGATTTGAGGCAACACCTCGGTAGAGACCTCATGGCCTAGGATTCGTTGCACTTGAGTCGAGTTTTTGGGGCAAGGTCCAGCCGCCCCCTACGGGACCTAACGTCGGGCGAGGGACGCGTGTAGTGCAAAATCATCGCCCCACCGGGATGAACCCGGTGGTGGCGGGACGGTGGTTGAGTTGAGGACCACCGCGCGGGAAATGCATGCACGGTGCGTTCTTATTCTTCCGGCATCCTTACATAACGCGGGCTCCGCCCGCAACCCAAGAGGAGCGCACACCTTCAGCGCCCACC
>CAZSOG010000028.1:0-13840 GCA_964607555.1 uncultured Pirellulaceae bacterium
CTTTGTACCTATTCGCAGCGGCTAAGGCGTTGCTTTGGTACGTCGAAGCAATGGGCATTTCATGCTGCGCGCTGGTAATGCATGGCGCGACCGGCACCCCACCGAACAACACAAGCCGCTTTGGCCGTATTCCTGTCCACAGTTAATCCCATATCTTAAGAGTGAACTAACCCGCCGTTCCTGGCCAAGGGCCGTGACCGGCTACCTTATTTCTTATTTTCCCCTCTCCACATGCCTGGGCGACGATATCGACGCCGACCAGTTCACTCCAGGCCTCGATCAGTTGTTGCCAGATCGGGCCGGGAGTACCCGTGCCAATCGGCTGCCCATTGAGTTGAACGGCGGGCCAAACGCAGGGCGATGTGCTGCAGAGTAGAACTTCGTCGGCATGCGCGACATCGGCCAGACGCACGTCCGCGTAGGAAAACGGAATATTCAAGTTCTCGGCCAATTCGCCGATTACGGCAAGGCTCACGCCGGGCAAAATCCGATCCAGCGGCGGGGACACGAGTCCGGTCGCACGGCGGTAGACGATCACGTTGGCGGTCGAGATTTCGGTCACGAAGCCGTCTTGGTCCAACAGAATCGCGCGGGCGCCGGGCCAATGCCGGCCGGCCAGTTGGTCCGCCAGAAAATAGTGCATCCGACTGCGGCATTTCAGTGCCGGGGGCCAGCACGATGGGGGAACTTGCCGAATGCCGGTTTCCGCCAACGACTCGCCCGGGTCGTACCACGCCACCCATTGATCGAATGGCAACCGATACGCCTCGATGACCCAGGTCGGCGTTGGCTGCCCGGGCCGGCCGGGCGTCACAAAAATCGAAATGCCGAGATCATCGCCCGCAGTAAGCAGCGGCACGTTCCGGTCGATAATGTCGGCGATGGCGTCCTTGAAGCACGCACGCGTGACGGGCAATTCCAGGTCCACGACGTGCAGCGAGTTGACGAGTCGTTGGAGATGATCGTCGCACCGAAACAGGCGTCCCCGAAATGTACGAAGTCGTTCGCTGATCGTCACGCCTTGCAGGAATCCAAGATCGTCCGTGGCGATCTTCAATTCGCGCGCGGGGATCAACGAACCGTTCAGCAATGCCATGAAATCGGACATGCAACTTGCTCAAATGACGGGTCCTGACACGTGTCGAATCGACCAGGAAACCATCACAAGGCCGGCTACCGGAACCGATGCGATGGACGACGTCGTCACGGGTGCCGAGTGCCAGTCTTGTTCAGGCCGCTTCATCACAGACTCTACTGCCTGACACCGGGTTTGAGAATACCCCGCCACCGGTTCGCGGCGCCGCGACGCCACGGCCCAAGTGGGAGCACGCTATTGCGAATCGCGGTTTGCGATCTCGTCGTCCGCGGATCTTGTCACACCAGCAGTGACTCGCGATCTTCGTCGGTCGGCGCGGTCTCGTCGGCTGGACCACCACTCTCGTCGGAACAGATTGGAAAGTAGATCTGAAACGTCGTGCCGACGCCCAATTCGCTTTCCACGAGGATTGCGCCCTGGTGTTGCTCGACGATGCTAACGACGGTCGACAGTCCGAGTCCGGTTCCCTTGCCCACTTCCTTGGTCGTGAAAAACGGATCGAATATCTTTGCGGCGACGTAATCGGGCATCCCTTTCCCGGTATCGGAGACGATCACGCGTACATAGTCTCCGGCAGGGACTTCGCCATGCTGGTGAGACAATGGCGTATTCAAAGTGACCGACTCGGTGCGCAACGCGATGGTCCCCCCGTCGGGCATCGCGTCACGGCTATTGACGCACAAGTTCATGAGTGCCTGTTCCAGCGCGCCGGAATCCCCGTATATGGCCGGTAGCGCCGGGTCGGGGTGGAATTCCCAGTGCACCTGGTCGGTGGTAATGGGCTTTAACATACTAATGACTTCCTGCGCGGCTCGATTCAAGTCCAGCCGGGATCCGGTGACCGGTTCGCGGCGACTGAAGTCCAGCAATTGCCGGGTCAAGGAGGCGGCGCGTCGTCCCGCCGCCATCACGCGGCTCAGATCGTTGACGACGGGCGCGTCGGACGGGAGGTCTCGCAGGGCGAACTCAGTGTATCCGCAGATGACTTGCAGCAGATTATTGAATTCGTGGGCGATGCCGCCGGCCAGGACACCGACCGCCTCCATTTTTTGCGATTGACGTAGTTGATGCTCCTTCTCTTGCAATGTCCGGTCCGCCTCTTTCCGTTCCGTAATATCGCGTACAATTCCGATGGCATGCCATCGACCATCGATACGCACTGAGGAGAGCGACAGTTCCGCCGGAAACAGCTCACCGTTCTTGCGGCGTGCTTCGAGTTCCACGGTTTTTCCAACCACCGGTCCCTGGCCGGTGCGACAATATTTCGCGAACTGCTGTTGATGTTGTTGCATCATCGGTTTTGGAACGATGATCTCATGCAGGGCCTCGCCGAGCGCCTCATCACGAGGTAATCCGAATATCTGTTCGGCGGCCCGATTCCAGAACGTGACGGCGCCCCGGTCATCGATCATGATGAATGCGTCATGTGCCGCGTCGGCCATCTTCGTGCGTTGTTCTTCGCTGGAACGAAGTGTGATCATGGCCCGCTGACGCTCCACCGCCTTACCGATCTTGTCACCGACCAATTTCAAGAAATCGATGTCGCGGGCGCGGGTCCGCGCGGCCTCCACGCCATCTTCACCAATACCCACGGAGACCTGCAGGTTGCCGATGCTACGATGTGCCGAACGTATCGGTATCTCCATGCGGCAGTCACGCGATTCGTCCGATTCCTGTCCCCGCTGGACCGTGCATTCGTCGATCTCAATCCGCAGCCAGACGCGATCAACGTCGCGATAATAGGCGCGCAGGTGTTTCAATGTCCCATCGAGCATCGTTTTGATATCGGCGGAATCCCGGTCGGTCGCGCCGCCGATGGCGTGCAGGCATTCCATCTGCTCGGCGTGGCATTTGAGTTGATCGCGTTGCTGGCGCAGGTGCATCTCGGCGCCTTCGCGTCTTCGAGCTTCTTCCGACAGACTCGTCGCCAACTCCTGGTGTTCACGGGCAAGCTCGCACGCCTCGTCGAGGTGTGTCTGGAGCGTCTTTTCGGCCATCTGACGCTTCTTGATTTCCATCTCCTGCGATTTTGTCATCGCGACGAATCGATTCTGTATCCGTGTGACGAGGCTCCAGAATCCAATCGTGAAAAACGCCACGGTCGCGATTGTGACGCTGACAAGAACGAGTAGGAACCGGCGGTTTGAGGCAAGACGGTCCGAGTAGTCGTGCCATGTGAGCAGTTTGCCGATCACCGTCCCGCCGGGATCGCGCAGCGGAATCAGACGGTACCGGATATTGGTAATGTGCAGCACCGAATCCTCCGCGGACAGCGGTTTCTTGTGGGAACGGTTCAGCTGGGCAAGCAACAAGGGTGGCACGGATTCGGTCGCCTGGCCGATTATCGCCGGGGCCGGCATTTTCTTTCCGTTTGCCGCGGCACTTCTTGATAGGCGTTTGCCGTCGGTCGGTCGGCCGGTGTGGCAGTGGATAATGGCCACGTTCGCCGCCGCGTCACTCTTCACGCGCCGTAGGGTCGCGTCAAGGTCAGCACGGAGGACACAGTAACCGACGCGCTGTCCACCGGACCGAATCGTTTGAATGACACGTGCGAATATCGTGCCGTCCGGTCCACGTGTGAGGCCGTTGGGGGGCACGTGTCCCGCATCAACCGTATCGGTTCCGCGCAGTCGCATCGTCATGTGGCCTCCCGCATCGACGTTTGCTTGCGCAAGTTCCGTGCCGTTGGAAGTATGGATAGAAACGTGGATCGGGGCGGTGAGTTTCGCAAGGCTGGGCAGGGCCGTTTCGAGTTGATCGCGAACGGCCGCGCGATCGCCCGTACCGACGACGTCGCTTAGCGTCGTGTTCGCTTGAAGTTCGATCGCCGCGCACCGCAATGCCTGCACCGTGCTCGTCACTTCCTGGTCAAGTAACTGAGGTACGCGATGGAGATGATTGGCTGCCTCACGTCGAATCCATTGCGTCGTATGCATCTGAACGCCGACGGTCCAAGTCGTCCCAAGAACGGTGAGTGTCGCCACGAAAAAAACAAGGACTTTGACGCGGCTGTTCAGGTCAAGACTCGTCGTGTTCATCGTGTTCCCTTGTGCCAATTCACATCAGTGCTGGAGCTTTGTATTCTGGCGTGTCTGTTGGTCGGTTCTGGCCGTCCGATTTAACATAAAATAAAAATTCGCGACCACCAAACGGGCCCTTTTCCTTGCATTTGCCTCAACCATCGGCCCCGCGCGTCGAACGTCATGAATAATCCGGAGGGTCTGCGGGAGTCGAAGTGGTCGGTGTGCGCGCGAGGTCTTTGGTCAATGACAATACCAAAACACTGCCAACCCATTCCCGAGCATCGCGGTAGTCAACCATAGCATTGTCATGTTCGTGACATAGGCAAGCGTGGGTCTGTCACGCTTGCGCCCGGATTCAATGGCGCCCAAATAGACCGGATGCGCGGCCTAGACAAGGCCGATTGGACGGTTCGCCTGTGTCCATCGTGGGGGCGTCAGGGATGTGGCAACGCTACAACGTCCGCCACGGCTGGCGTCAAATCGACCGGATGCCATAGCACATATTTGCGAATCTGCGCGACGACCGTCGGATTATGGATATAGAATGCGACATCGTGGTTCCGGCCGACGAGACACCGCACATCTTGTTGCGTGACAAGTTGTCGCGCCGCATCCAGATCGTTCGTGCACATGCCGGTGTAGCCGAGCGCCTCGGCGCGCGTGCACTTGTCCAAGACCCGATAGTGACGAAGCACCGGATCGCACCGATTATAGAGGTTCAGAAGACGATCGACGCTGGGCAACGCCATGTCGAATCGGCACCCGGGACGCAGCCAGTAGTTGTGCAATGCCGCCGCGAGCAGAACCGCGCGAGGACGGACCGGTTCGGCGGGTGCTGGTGGGAGCGTACGGCCCAGGAGGGTCCCACCGCCGAGCAGGTGCAGGCCACCGGCGATGATGCGTGCTCCAAAGCTGTGACCGACCAACGCGACCCGATGACTCGAGTCGAACCGTGCGAGCCAGCGGGCGAGAAAATAGGCCTCCAAATCCGTGCGCCGTGCTTTCACGCGTACGTCGTTTAGCGCGCCGCGCACACGATCGCTCGGCCAGGACCAGATCACGAACTGAATAGGCGGCGTATCTTCCTCATTGCCGTCCGCCGTGAGCGTCCGATACGTGCGCCAGCCCTCCGCGATCGCTTCACAGCGGCCGACGCGATTACCATGAACGTAGACTACAACCGGTGTTGCTGGATCCGCGTTGAGCAGGTCCTTGATGTCCGCCGCTTGCCAGCACGCATCGCCGTCGAATCGCTGGAAGTCGAGCGCGGCCGTGTCGGGGCCGGTCGCGCAGTGCAGATGTCGAGTTGAAACGAGCCAGACGCCGTCGTCCGGGCGTGATGTCGCACAGGAGTCAGCGGCCATGCCGGCGGGCCCAAGTCCGACGGCTAGAACAGTTGCCAACAGAACCGACGTCACAATGTCATGATGGGAGCGGATGATGTTCGGCATTGAAACACCTCATCGGCCAACGAATCTGGTTGTGTATCATCCGTGACGTGTCATGCTCTGTTAAAGTGTAGCACTTTTTCAGCATGGGGTGTCTCGATAATTCACATCGATGACGGAAAAAATCAACGGTTGAATTTGCACATCGCGCAAAGTGGTGTAGAGTTGTGAGACTCACAGCCTCCGTGGTTCCCATATGTTGCCTATTCGGAGACACTTGCCATGAAGAGGCTAATGTTTGTATCAGTTGTGCTGTTGGTGGCGGTAGTAGCCGTTGCCGGGTGCCGAAATCGATCCCGTTGGTGGAACAAGGGTGTAACATGCGATCCATGCGTACCTTGTGCACCAGCCTACGACTCGTCTTGTGGATGTGGCGATTCCACGGCGGGTGTCGGCATGCCGACCACGACGTTGCCACCAATGGAGAGTATTCCGGCGATGCCAGCGCCGACCCGCCCGTAACGTGAGTGGTGGTTTCCACGTTCCCCCTGTATCCCCTCCCCGCGAACATAGACTTCAGCCATGTTACGCCCTCCCGCGAACCCCGGGCCACTACCGGGATGACGTGAAATCCTGATGCGTCATCCCGGGGCGGCCGGTCGCGCTCACGCCCCCTTCCCGCTGCCTGGAGACGTGTACGCGCGGCGCATGCGGGCGTCTTTCTACGTGTCGCGCGACTACGTCGGCAGAGCGTCAGTCCGCGGCATCGACCTCGTGGACGTCCATCGTACGTGTTCTGTAGCCGTTCACGGCCTTTGGCCATGAACGGCGGGTTAGTTCTTAATCTTAGTCTTAATCTTAATCTTAATCTTACTCCTGATCGACATGACGTGTTACGTTGCGCGACGATTCTGCTGTCGGTGTTTCGGTGTTTCAGTGGTGACGCGGTTGACTGAAACACCGATTTACCGAAACACCGAAACACCGATTTGCACTTTGCAATATCCCTCTTCCCCGCTCCCGTTCAACATCTTCATATTCTTGCCCAGAATATTCGTAATCGTTCATGGCCAAAGGCCGTGAACGGCTACGATCCGGCAAACGCCCTCGGGAAATGGTTATTGCCGCGTTGGCCGCGTGGTACAATAGCAAGGAGACGGCTTTCAATAACGGTCGACCACGGTCACGCGGCTGGTGGGCGGCTGATTGCTGGTTTATTGAGGAGAAAGTGTCGTGCATATGATACGCATAGCCCGCAGCGGCGTAATTCTCGGCCTGTCGCTTGTCTTGGTGAGTCCGGCCCGCGCCCAGTTTGGATTTGGTGGCGATTCTTCACTGAAAACGACAACGGCCGAACGCCGGCACCGGTGGAAAGTCGGCACCGTCGTCATGGCTCGCTCAGGTCCGTGTGCCGGCATCTTCGTCACGATTCCACTGCCCGTCGATTGGCCCGAACAAGATGTCAAGATCGTTAAAGAGCAGATTTCGGACAATGTGGGGCGGGTGCGGTACCGAACGTTGCCGGGGAAAATACGGCAGATGGTACTGACCATTCCACGACTCGAAGCGGGAGCGCAGGCGCAGGCGTTGCTCACGTTCTCGATTACACGCCGCAGCCTGCCCTTGCCGGATACCGCGACACTTCGTCGCCCCGAAAAGATGCCGCGCGACGTTCGCATTTACTTGACATCAAGTCCCTTCATCGAAACACGTCAAGCGCGAATACGTAGCGAGGCAAGCGCGTTGCAGAAAGAAGATGCTTCCGGCTGGGCGCAGGTCAAGGCGATTTACGATTGGGTTAAGACGCACGTCACGCAGCGCAACGAGCCACGCAAGGGCGCCTTGCGTGCGATTCGAGACGGTCATGGAAACCACGAAGACATTGCCGGTCTGTTTATCGCGCTCTGTCGCGCCAATAAGATTCCGGCGCGGACCGTGTGGGTTCCAGAGTATTGCTATGCGGAATTCTATCTCGAGGATGACGAAGCGGCCGGCCACTGGATCCCATGCGAATTCAAGGAAAAGAGTGAGCTGGGGACCATCGCCGACCTGTTGCCGATCCTCGAGAAAGGGGATTCCTTTCGCGTGCCGGAAAAGAAAGAACCGCAACGGTTCGTGGCCGAGTTCATGAAAGGAAGTACGGGACGTGGATTGGGACGACCTGGTGTGAGGTTCGTGCGGCAGCTTCTGCCCCCGGAATGAACAGCGCCGGCGCGCGTCCAGGTCGACTTGTTGTTTGGGATGATCTTTCGTACCACTAACATGACATCTTCGCGGTGAGCCACAACATGGGTGAAACGGCGGCACGATGCGATTCGGTTTTGTGTCGAAACTGGGTGTGGCAACTCGTCTTACCGATTGCCACGCTCGGTGTCGTGGCCGGTGTTGGCGTCTCCTCGCGCGCCGCCGAACCGTCCGTGCAAGCCCGCATCCGGATGGCCAAACCACGAAGCGCGACATGGCAGACCGGGGTGATTGTGCGCGGCCGCGGCGCGCCGGTGACCGGAATCGTGGCGACCTTGCCGGTGCCCATGAGTTGGCCGGAACAGGATGTTCAGCAGACGGGCGTTGAATCATCTCCGTCGGTGCGATCGGTCCGATTTCGTGAGCTCGACCATGGCGTGCGGCAGATGGTGGTCACGATACCCCGACTCGGTGCCAACGAACAGGCGGAAGCGATCGTCACGCTGCGAATCACGAAACGCGATGTGGTGTCCCCCGCGCGCACCGAGGATCTGCGGCTCCCTCATCGCGTGTCACGATCAATTTCGAAGTTCATTCGGCCGAGCCCTTACATCGACAGCCAGGACGCCAAGATTCAGGAATTGGCGC
Organism: uncultured Pirellulaceae bacterium; assembly: GCA_964607555.1. Taxonomy (GTDB): domain Bacteria; phylum Planctomycetota; class Planctomycetia; order Pirellulales; family Pirellulaceae; genus JAJSAJ01. Next base: position 8,340 of record CAZSOG010000028.1, read on the forward strand.
GCCAGGTGATCGTGGGCCACGACACGGCCTGGGGTCAGGTCGAGGCCATTTACGATTGGGTGCGTGCGCGAGTGGAGTACCGGTTCGCGAAACAGATCAAGAGTTCACGCCAGGCGCTGGATGACGGCTATGGCGATTGTGAGGAACTTTCGTCATTGATCATCGCGATGTGTCGCGACATTCATGTCCCGGCACGGTTAGTTTGGGTCCCGGGCCACTGCTATCCGGAGTTCTATTTGGAGGACAAAACGGGGAAGGGGTTCTGGTTTCCGTGCCAAGCGGCTGGTACCCGGAGTTTTGGTGGGATCAGCGAAGCACGGCCTATTCTTCAAAAAGGGGATAATTTCCAGGTGCCGGGAAGTCGCGAGCCGCAGCGTTACGTGCACGAGGCGCTGGCCGCGAAGAACGCTCCGATTCCACCGGCGGTCCAATTTATTCGCCGCCAGCTGAAGTAAACGCTTGACACAGCACCGGCCGGAATCCTGGATTTTCGCCCTGTTGCCGCACGGGCGCGGCGCGCATTTGCTAGAACTGGGCGCCCTGGCCTATAATGGAAAGCGGTCAATTCCGCCGGGCAAGGAGTCTGATGAAAGAGGCATTTCCGTGAACGATCGAGTCAGCAGCTGTCGATTTGGCACCCGTCGTGACGGGTTGTATTCGTTGTGCTGTTCCCTGCTGGTGGCCGCCTGCGGTGGCCTTGTCTTTTCGATTCCGGCGAGTCCGGTTCGTGCGGACGATGTCATTGTGCTAAAGCATGGCGGACGGATTGAAGGCGAATGGTTGAACCGGAATGAACGCGATCCCAGGGTCTACGAAATCAAGACGCGGGCCGGCGGACGGATCACACTTTCGGCGGCTGATATCGCGCGTGTGGAGACGACGTCGGACGTGATGCGTCAATATGAACAGAAATTGGCCGACATGCCAGATACGCTTGACGGGCACTGGGAGATGGCCGAATGGTGTCGCAAGCAGGAACTCAAGACGCAGCGTGAATTCCATTTGCGGAAAGTTCTGCAATTTGATCCTAACCACGAAGCCGCGCGCCGCGCGCTGGGCTATACCCGCGTCAAGGGCAAATGGGTGCAACCCGATCAATGGATGGAGAAGCAGGGCTATATCCGTCACAAAGGTTCCTGGAAGCTGCCCCAAGAAGTGGAATTGGAGGCGCGCAAGGAGCGGATCGAACAGAACCAAAAACAGTGGCGAATCCGAATCCGCCGGTGGCGTGGAGTCATTATCAAAGGGCGCAAGGAGAACGCCGAGGCGCTGAATCAGCTCCGCGCGATTGCGGAGCCTGCCGCGATCCCCGGCTTGGCGGAACTACTGACGGACCCGAAAGAGCCCACGCCATTGAAACGCGTTTACGTGGAAGTGTTGGGACGTTTTTCGGTCGCGCCCGCATTGGATGCCCTGATACGCTGTGCCGTGTTCGACAAGGATTCGGAACTTCGCGAACGCTGCATTGATCAGATAAAACACCACGATACGGATTACGCCATTACCGCGCTGACGCGCATGCTGCACGACAAAGATAACCAGGTCGTGAATCGAGCTGCACGCGTGATCGGTCGGCTCGACAACCCCAAGGCGGTTCCGCGATTGATCGACGCCCTGGTTACGAAGCACCGATTCAAGCTTTCGTCGGGGGGCGGGAATGGGTACAACGTCGGCTTCGGACCGGGAGGCAGCGGCATGTCGACCGGCGGCAGTACCAAAGTGGTGGAGAAGCCGTTGCAGAACAAGGATGTGCTCGATGCACTGACCCGACTCGCCCCCGCTGGCATCAACTACCGCTACGATCAACAGGCCTGGAAAAATTGGTATTCTCGGCGCGAGTTGGTCGGTGTCACGACCCTCCGCCGGGATCCGTGATCTGTGTCTCGTCCGCACCCGTTCCATGCAAGGGATCACCAACGATGAAGAAATCACCTGCCGAAGATACTTCACGCCGCACCTTTCTCAAGACCACGGGCAAATTTGCCGCCGCATCCGCATTGCTGGAAATCGGCGTGCCGCATGTCCATGCGGCGGAAAACAACACCATCCAACTGGCGCTGGTCGGTTGTGGTGGTCGGGGCAGTGGCGCGATCGGAAACGCACTAACGATCCAGCGTGGGCCAATCCAACTGGTCGCCATGGCCGATGTGTTCGAAGACCGAATGAAGACCAGCTACAACTCTCTGAAAGGCCGTTTTGGAGAGCGTGTGGATGTGCCCGAGGACCGGAAGTTCATTGGTTTTGATGCTTACCAGAAGGCGATGGACTGCTTGAACCCGGGTGACGTCGCGGTCTTTGCCACGCCGCCCGCGTTCCGCTGGGTCCACTTTACATACGCCATTAAGAAGGGCCTGAACGTTTTCATGGAGAAGCCGGTGACGGTCGATGCGCCGACGACGCGCCGGATGCTCGCGCTGGCCGAACAATCGCGGCAAAAGAACATGAAAGTCGGTGTCGGGTTGATGTGGCGCCATTGCCGCGCGCGCCGCGCGCTGAATGATCAGATCAGATCGGGAGCGATTGGCGATCTGATCGCGTTACGCGCTTACCGCATGCACGGTCCCATCGGTTCGTTCGCGTCCGGGCCCAAGCCGGCGAACATCACGGATGTCATGTACCAGATACGGCGTTTCCACAGTTTCTTGTGGGCCAGTGGCGGATGTTACAGCGATTTCTATATTCACAATATCGACGAATGCTGTTGGATGAAAGGGAGCTGGCCCGTGGTAGCGCAAGCGACCGGTGGGCGTCACTATCGTGGCGACTCAGTGGATCAGAACTTCGACAACTATTCGGTCGAGTACACGTTTGACGATGGGACGAAGTTCTTTCTGTACGGTCGCTGTATTCCCGGCTGTTTTGACAAATTTGGCAGTTACGCGCACGGGTCGAAACGAGCGGCCGTCATTTCCGTCAACGCGGGCGTGCCGGCAAAATGCGGTATTTATCGTGGCCAGTCGCAAACTACTGCGGATCGAATCTGGCAGTACGAGGGACACGAGCGGAGTCCGTATGAGTACGAATGGGAAGATCTGGTCGATGCGATTCGTCAGGATCAACCGTACAACGAGGTGAAACGGGGCGCGGAAGCGAGTCTGGTCACATCGATGGGACGCATGGCCGCGCACACCGGACAACGCATCACGTACGACCAAATGGTCAAAGTCGATCACGAGTTCGCGCCGCATGTTGATGGCTTGACGCCCACGGGTCCGGCACCTCTGCAGCCCGATGCGACCGGCAAGTACCCCGTTCCGCAACCGGGGATTACGAAAGAACGCGAGTACTGATCAAGGACGCGACGACGGCTGCTTGTCCAGATACTCTCGCCACCGGCGCAGTTGCTGTTCCTGTTCGGCGCTGAAAGCGCCTTGCGTCTGGCCATACGTATCAATCCATGTAACGAAGCGCTGGATGTCCGTTGGAGACAGACGCAGCGCCTTGTGGGGATGATCGGTTGCGAGCAGCTGGATCAGCTTGCTTTGGCGCGCCGGGCTCTCGCCCGGTGGTGACAGATCACGTTCGAACACGAGTTTGTGCAGGTCGTTAGCGCCGAATCGCATGAGTGTGTCCCACGCCTTGCCAGGCCGTAAATCGACTGCCGCTGCCTGCGGATCCTTGCCGTCCGGCCGGTGGCAATGCACGCAGCGTTGATCGAGGACCGGTTGAACCAGCGTGTCGAACCGCAACGGCCAGGTGCCCGGCAAATCGGGCTGCAGACGCGCCGGCGAGTCGAGCATGGCCAGCGGCGGTGTCCGGGCCGGAGTCGTTTGCCGCGGCTCGTGGCACCCGACGCACGCGAGCGTTTCGCCCGGCTGCACGTAGGTCAGTGAACGCATCGTTTGTACGGCGTACCCATCGTGGTCCAGGGCTTGGAAGAAGACCGAGACGCCGGATGGAACTTGGAAATAAGCCGATCCGTCCGCGCGGACCGGGACCGTGCCGAGTATGTACTTGCCGGTCTCCTCGCGCGAGACGCCGAGCGACGGTGTGTTCATGCGCGGTTGGACTTTCGGCACCACGCCAACGACACGGAGTTTCTTTACCGTGCCACGCGCAACCCCCGTAAGGCCCTGATAGACGTCCTGCAATAGAAAACGACCACTCTGTTTTCCGTCCCACGCCACGCGACTCGATCGGATTGGCGGCCGCCGGCGCGGTCGAACGGGTATCGGCGTCATGCTCGACAGCCTGGCATCTCGATAGAGCAGCTCGAGATTACCAAAGCGATCATAGAGGTAGATACCCTGTGCGTTGACCGGATTGCGGGCATCTTCATACCGGCCGTGCGGCGGCAATCGGTGGTTACTCCAGCTGACCAGATAAAAGTCCTCGGAGAGTGGCCACGGATTGGCGTAGTATGCGTTCACGTTCCGTTCCACTTCAGGAAATGGCACTTCGGGCGTCAGACGCGAAATGGGTCCGCTTCCTTCATTACCACGCGCTGGATCGAGCAAAACCAAGGCCCCGCCCGTGATGGAGTGGTGAGCCGCCGCCGTGAAGATGATCTTGTGGGATGCGGGAACCGACTGTGGTTCGAAAGTCGCCTGCGGGCGCTTCGTCATGTTGCCGTAGACCAACTGGGCATCGGTACCATCGGGGTTCGTTACCCAGAGACTGAAGAAGAAGCCGTTGAACCGATCAATATAGTCCCAGCGGCAATAGAGAACGCGGCCGTCGTTCGCGACGGAAGGTGTGTATTCGAACGTCTCGAACGCGGAAATCGGCCGCATATCGCGTCCGTCGCGGCGCATGGCGTGCAGGGTAAACACGGGCACCGGGCGATAGTCGTCACCGCCGCAACGGACGTAGCTATCGGGCAGGTCCGCATCGAGCGTACGCTGGGTATTCGCCTTGCTGGTCTGCAGGAATTGTCCCTTGCGCGTCGACAGAAACACGATCTCGTCATTCGGCAGGTAGCGGCCGTCGAAATCATCATATTTTCCCCGCGTGAGCTGGCGGTACTTGCCGGTTATCAAGTCCAGCTCGAACAGGTGATAGAAGACATCTTCCGGTAGATTTGCCTTGGCGCGCTTGTTCTTGATATTCGCCACGTCCGAATGGTAGGTGCTGAACGCAAAAAGAACATGGGCGGCATCGTAGGAGAGATCGGGGCGCAAGAAATTGCCTTGCGGCCATGAGGGTGTCAGATCATGGACCGTTGCGTGGTCCGTCTTGAAGTGGTCCAGAAGACAGAGCCCGCCGCCGGGCCGAGCCCACCAACCGTAGTATTGGTCCGACAGATGGGGGAACATGCTGGGGGCGCGCTTAACGAACAGAACCTGATCGAAATCAAGTAGCGGGTTGGACAACGCCATCCGGCGAATGATCGTGCACGCCGCGAAATAAACCGCACGCCATTCCGCTTCGGCGGTTGATCGCGAGAGCTTGTTGGCGGTCGTGCGCACGGCCACCAGCCGAGTTGACGCCGTCGCCGTCGCAACTCCCACGGACTGTAGTTTGGCCGCGAGATTCAAGCCACGCGCCACCGTCGTTGCCAC